>SKVE01000429.1 GCA_007129635.1 Planctomycetaceae bacterium | reverse complement strand
GTCAGCAGACGGCGGTCCATCAAGTCGCAGGTGGCCACCCCGCGCTGCACGATTTCCAATGCTGCTCGAGCGGCCGAATCCAGACGGTCGAAAAACAGCAGAGCCAATCCTCGGTATCGAGGCAGGGCGATGGTGCGAACACGCGCTTCGGTGATCAGCCCCAAGGTTCCTTCCGACCCGACCAGCAGCCGCGCCAGATTCAATTGGCCGTCCTGCAACACGTCGTGCAACTGGTAGCCGCACCGATCCAAAACCGCGCGGGATGGATGCTCAGCGATCAGCCGTTCTTCGCGTCGAATCAACTGGGCGATGCGCCCTACCAGTTGCTGGCCAGCCGGCTGCGTCGATGCGGCGACGGGATCGTCGACATCGTGCTGGCCTGCCTGGATGACCTGACCGTCCGCCAGGACCACCTGCATGCTGAGGATATGGTCTCGTGCCGAACCATAGATCGGCCAATGCGAGCCTGCCGCGTCGACCGCCAACACACTGCCCATGGTGGTCACGCTTCGAGTCGCAGGGTCCGGGCCAAAGCTGCGTCCCGACTTGGCCAGTTGCCGATTCAGATGAGCCAATACGACGCCCGGTTGGACCACGACCGTGTCCTGGTCGATCGCGATGATCCGCCGCATGCTATGAGAGAAATCGAGCACCAGACCGGGACCGAGCGAATCGCCGGCCAGACCGGAACCGGCTCCGCGCGCGTGGATGGGGATCTCGTTTTCAGCCGCATACTGCACACAAGCCACCACATCGCTCAGCCCCCGAGGTCGCACCACCCCGACGGGCCGGATTTCATAGATGCTTGCATCACTAGCGTACATCTGCAGGAAGGCCTCGTCGCAACGCACTTCGCCATCCAGCAAACCTCGTAAATCGGCTTCGATACGGTCTTTTTCCATGCTGTGATCATCCCATCCCACGGCTGTTCAAGCAAGACGGCTGCGTGTGGAAGGCAGGCGGTCGTCTCCGATGACTGCTCCAAATGGATCGGTCATGCCCCCGCCGTCGCATGGTGTCGCAGCAGTTGTAGGACCAGGGTGCCGACCTTTTTCTCAGCCGTTCGAGCGGCAGCGATCACCTCTTCCGCATGGACGACATGCGGCGCATCGGGTCGAGCCACGTTGGTGATGATGGAAAGTCCCAGCGTCCTGACGCCGCAGAACAGGGCGGCTTGAGCTTCCGGTACCGTGGACATACCGACTGCGTCCGCACCGATCCGGCGCAGAAACCGGTACTCGGCTCGCGTTTCGTAGTTCGGCCCGGTCACGGCGACGTAAATGCCTGGGTAAGCGGAAAAACCGTGCCGAGCGGCGATCCGGATCACTTGTCGGATCAGCGAACGGTCGTAGGTGCTTTTGGGGGCACGATGCCGGAAGCCGATCGCAGTCGAGTTGCCCTCACGTCGGAACATCAGATTGATATGATCCTCGATCACCATCACATCCCCGGATCGGAAGCCAGGGTTTAAGCCTCCGCTGGCGTTAGACAGCAACAGCGTTTCGATGCCCAAAGCGGCCATGGCGATCACGGGCAGGGCTACTTGTTCCATCGAGTAGCCTTCGTAAACGTGGCAGCGTCCTTCCATGGCAACGACAGGAACACCTTCGACCGTGCCACAGACCAGGCGTCCTCGATGGCCGATGGCTGTGGAATGTGGAAAGTGCGGCAAGTCTGCGTAATCGAACGCTTCCTGGACCTGGATCTGCCGAGCCACGCCGCCCAGGCCGGTCCCTAGAATCAGCCCAGCCACCGGGCGTGATCGCCATCGAGAGTTGACGATGGCCGCGACCTGCTGGCCACGTTCCCACAGCGTCTGGGGAATCAGGGAACGGTCGGGCGGATCGAAATCGGGATGCGCCACCGATCACTGCTCCTCGGCCAAGATGCCCATCACCATTTTTCGCAGATTCGGCTCGGCTCGATTGGCGATCTCGATGATCTTACTGACATCCGCCGGTTGCAACGCATCGGGCAGACACATGTCCGTGACGATCGACAATCCGGCAACTCGCATGCCCGCGTGCACCGCGACCAGCACTTCCGGGATCGTCGACATGCCGACCGCATCGGCTCCGATGGTCCGCAGGAACCGATATTCGGCTCGCGTCTCCAGGTTCGGTCCGGGCACCGCGACAAACACGCCTTGGTGAGCTGCAATGTTTTCGCGCCGTGCCACCTGCAATGCTCGCCGGATCAGCGTGCGGTCGTAGGGTGCGGACATGTCGGGGAAACGAGGCCCCAAGCGATCGTCATTGATACCGATCAACGGATTGTCGCCCATCAGGTTGATATGGTCCTCGATGACCATAATGTCACCGCATTCGAAGTACGGGTTCAAACCACCGCATGCATTGGATGCCACCAGCATCTGCGCCCCGAGTGCCCGCATGACGCGGACGGGAATCGTGATTTGTTGGAGCGAGTAGCCTTCGTACATGTGGAAACGGCCCTCCATCGCCATGATGGGCAACCCTTGCAGTTCTCCGCAGACCAAGCGACCGCGATGGCTGATGGCCGTCGAGTTAGCGAAGTGAGGGATCTCTTCGTAGTCGATCGCGGCGTGGACATCGATATTGTCGACCAGATGGCCCAATCCTGTGCCCAGGATGATACCTGCATGAGGCGCTTCGCGCCAATGGGATCGGATCATGGCGGCCGCTTCTTGAATCTGTTCGTATATCCCTTGCATCATCGTTTTCCTTATCGTGGGTGCTGGGCGGGCGTCGATGGGCTTTCTGTTCCCATGGCCTGCATGTTGGTTTCAAGGTTCGATCGTTGAACGATGGCTGGTTTCGCCCAGTGCCTGAAGGACTCGCCTGGCGTCCCCCTGATCGATGGCGTAAGCGGCCCGTTGGCAACAGACCTCCAGCGACGGGTCTTGTCCCGCAATCCACAAGGCCGCGGCCGAATTCAATAAAACGATGTCACGGGCGGGACCTGCCTGGCCGTCCAGCACCGCCCGGATCATTTCCGCGCTGGCTTGCGGACCATCGACCTTCAGTGCTTCCAAATCGCCGCGAGCGATGCCAAACGATTCCGGCGTCCATATAAACTCGCGGATCCCCTCCGGTGTGACTTCCGAGACGTTCGTGGCGCCGGCCAACGTCACTTCGTCCAATCCGTCGTCTCCGCTGACCACGGCTGCCCGAGTCGCGCCCAACAGACGCAGCGCGGCGGCCAGTCGTGGCCTCGATTCTGGACGTCCCACCCCCAACAACTGATAGGGTGCCGAGGCAGGATTGCACAACGGGCCCAGCAGATTGAAGATCGTCGGGACACCCAATCGCTTCCGCACCGGCCCCACGTGTCGCATCGAAGGATGTAATTGCGGTGCAAAGCAGAAACCGATCCCCACCTGGTCCAAACAACGCTCGACGGTCGCCACATCGGCTTCGATATTGACTCCCAGCACCGCCAGGACATCGGCCGATCCGGATCGGCTGGTCATTCCACGGTTGCCGTGCTTGGCGACCGGCACTCCGCACGCCGCCGTCACCAGGGCGGCCGCCGTACTGATGTTAAAGGTTTGCGAGCCGTCCCCGCCCGTCCCGCACGTGTCCAACAGATCCGTATGGCTGGTTCGGATGGGGGTCATGTGGCGTCGCATCGCCCGAGCCGCACCGGCGATCTCTTCGACCGTCTCGCCTTTGGAACGCAACGCCAGCAGGAACTCGGCGATCGAATCCTCCTCAAGCTGTCCCTGCATGATGGCATCAACCACCGTCGCCATTTCGTCCATGTTTAACGACTGGCCGTCTCCGATTTTCGCGATGATTTTCTGCATCGATGGTTTACCTTCATCTTTGGTGATCTGCCGCCGACTGCCATCTTGGGCAGCCGGATCATT
>SKVE01000539.1 GCA_007129635.1 Planctomycetaceae bacterium | reverse complement strand
GCGCTTTTGGATTGGACGGCTCGTCAGATGCGGTCGGACAAACCGGGATCGACTCCGGCCTGTGCGAAACCGATTTTCGAACGGCTGGGGATCGATGCGGGCGCATGGTGCGAGCTGACGAAAGACTTTGGACGGCTGTTCAGCACGGTCGCAGGGAAGCCGACCGTGATCGACTCGACCCGCAGCCGCACTCGCGGCCAGCGTTACCACGTCCGCTCACGAGCCCGGCAGCTATGGGCAGCGTAGCGCAGGCAAATCAATTTGAGCAGCAGCCCTTGGTCCATTGCTTCTCTTTCGTGGGCCGCGTTACTTACGGAAAATTCTGTGGCCCAGTTGAACCCCCACTAAATCTTTGCCTGGTACCTCGCCCTGTTTATCGCTTGGTTTCCACGCGACTTCGATTGGTGCTGTGCTGAAAGCAGCACTTTTTGGTGCATCTTGACACCCCCTTAACTCGTTTTTCTCTTGAGATTACTTTATCGGTGGCCCTAATGCTGAGGTAAATTTATCGGTGTCCCTTGAAACCGCCCGGTCGGATTTCCCGTGGTACCGGCCAAGACTTGTCGTTGGAAATTTCGGATGATATTCTCACGACCAGCTTGCTGACTCCCCGATGCGTTTTGCTGAGTGTGGACGGAATAATCGACAGTGGTTTGTTCTCGGTATTTGATAGGGCGTTGTGGGCGTGGCGGAGAAGGGCAAGTACCGGTGGCATCTTCTGATCTCTGTTCCGGTTTGCCTGGCGGCAGTGGATCTCTGACGGTGGACGTGCTAGAAACCGTACGATATCGTTATCTTGCGATACTGGAGCAAGAATTCACCCACAGATTCTTCTGAGCAGGCGTAAACATTTCCATGAACGAGTTCTACTTTATTTCCATCCTCTCGTTGCTAGGGCAACTGACCGCGACGCATACTGTTCAGCCTGTCGATGTTCGGCCGCACACGCAATACATCATTTTCAATCGCGCGCCGGGGCAAGGGATGTTTCAGGGCCAACCCGAGACGCTTGATCGAAGGCAGTTCGACGAGGTGCTGGAGGAGTTTCCAAATCGCCCGGGAGCGACGATCCAGACCGGGTTGAGCTATGTATTTTCCCCTTTCCGAACGCCTCCAGAGACTACGATGAAGGCGTTGCGTGTTTTCCTCGAGGCGGCCGAACAGACGGAGACGCCGATTGTGGTGCAGATCGACTTGGAGCACTGGTGGCAAGCCCGGCCGGATCTCTGGAACTGGTGGGACCCAAAGCAGCCGGGTTATCGCCCGACCAACCGCGAGAATGTTGAGTGGACGGGTTGGTCGCCTGACAATGCGGTGAAAATTGCTTGGCGTAACTGGGGCCGTCAGATTCGTGTGCTGCCTCCGCCAAATTTAGCGAGCCCGCGTTATCTTGCCGCCTGCCGTGAGGAGATCCGGAGACTTCTGGCTGTCGTGATGGCTTGGTACAAGAAGCTGCCAGAGGAAAAGAAGTATCTGCTTGTCGGCGTCAAACTCGGTCACGAAACTTCGATTGGCGTCAACGCTTTCCATTTACCCGATGGAAACGCCCTGCTCGAAAGATCTGCTGAGGAAGATCCCACGGTAACGCTGGACCATGGCAAGCTCCCGTCGCGCGGCATGGCTCTGATCGGTTACGCCGCGCTGAAAACCTCTGGGATCCGCAGCAGCGGCGAGCCGACTGCAGCGGAACTGGCGATGGTCGCTCACCGATATCTTGAGACAATCTGTGCCGAAGCCGCGAAAGTCGGCGTACCGCACGACCGCCTGTTCGCTCACGGTGCCGGTTGGAAGGAGAACGAGGCCTTCTACGATGTGCCAATGAACAGATTCGCCTGTCCCGGCTGGAGCTTCTACACACACGCCGCCGATCCGCGCAAGGACCACGGCGTGCAACGCAACCTGGCCAAATCTAACGCGCCCTATTGGGCGGCCGCCGAATGGCTCCTGCACGGCCCCCGCGAAACCGGTAGGTGGCGTGATGCGTTGACGAACACCCTGGCCGGGCCTCAATGCCGCTACGTTTGCATCTTCAACTGGGAAAGCATCCGAAACAGCCAACCAGTCCTGGACGCTATCGAGGAGGTCGTTAGTTGTTCCGCCGTTCGGCGGAACAACTGGTCGCCTCCGTCGGAGACGGAGACTTGGGGTACGGTTATGCCCAGAAGTCATATTCGCTGATCGCTGATTTCGTCAAGGAGCCCACCATAAAGCCAGTACGGACAACGATTTATGCTCCCCGAATCCACCCGGCCCATTTGTCCGGGTCCGCGGAGACAGTGTCCAGCACGCCACGAAACAACCATAACTAATGTGTCATTCCCACCAGAATATGTGATCTTGATGCAAATTGTTCGAGGGCCTAAAAGCTGGGTTTCCCTGGGTTGTCGGGGTTGTCGGTCCTTCGCCCGTCGCCGACAAGCCAGCCGCGCCTGGCACGCCCAGGATTCGTCCGCCAGCGAAAAATGCAGGGTGAACTCTTGTTTGGCGATCATATCGATGCCGAAAAACTGTCAAGAAACAAAAAAACCGGTTTTTACCGGGGTTTCTTGAGGGGTGGCTGAGGGGGCTCGAACCCCCGACCCTCAGAGCCACAATTACAAATTCCCATTTTCGCCCCTAGCCTGAAAACCACGAAAACCTTTGTTTTTACCGCATGAAACGCGGTTTTCGCTCGGATCTCCGATTGGCAGAAATGGGCGGAAATCTGGCCGTGCAGGTGTCAGTGACACCCGCTGACTCCGACCCCTGAACACATCCAGGAGCATGGAAATCCGGCCTCGTGGATGTAGTGGCCAGGATTCAACCGCTTGGGAACTACACGTTGCTGGACGGCCTCCCGGAACGTGATGGTATAACCGCGAATGGAATTGGCGGGACGGTAGACTGATCGACGTTTCGAGCATCGCGATCAACGAGCGGAGGGTGTCCGATGACAGGTCGACCAGATAAGCAGTGGAGTTACAATTACGAGGACTTGCAGAAGCTGACCGGAAGGGCGATCAACGCCATCCACCAGGCGGCGAGCCGTGGGAAACGCGGGGTTGCTTCGGGCTTTAATCCCGATGACTTCCGCTCGGTGGTGCTGTGGGTGTTCAGGAATGCGACGGATGACTTCAAGATGGGCATCGTGGGGGAAATGAAGTTATTTCGCAACGTGGAGGACGCCCAGCAGATATTTCTCGAACGGTGCTAAGTCGCCCCGGAAGTGACGAGCCCCGGTTCACCGTTTGCCACTCAGATAACGTATGGCCGTGCGCCGGCTGATGCCCATCGCCGTGGCGATCTCATCCACCTTCAAGCCGCTATCGCGTAGCTGCTGGGCTTGGCGGGGCTTCGCCTTGGTGGTGCCCGACTTCCGGCCCTGGTAGACACCTCGGGCCTTGGCAGCCTCGATGCCTACGCATTGTCGTTCCCGTCGCGTTTGCTGCTCCATCTCAGCAACCCCGAACAGGACGGAGGCGATCATCTTCCCGATGGTGCCGTTGAAGTCGATCTGCTGGCTCACAGAGACGATGCGGAGCGACTTGTCGCACCAGTCGCACAACGTGTTCAGCCCGTCCCTGATCGTGCGTGAGAGCCGATCCAGCCGCCAGATGACGACCGTTCCGACCTCGCCTTGGAAGATGTCGACCTGGAGCTGCTCGAAGCCGGGTCGGTCCAGGTCGTCGCCCGTGGCTTTGTCCAAGTACCATCGCACCGTGCTGGGGTCGATGCCGTTTCCGTCGAGCCAGCGCTGGATCTCTTGCTGTTGGCCCGCTTCGTTCTGGCCCACCGTGCTGACGCGGACGTAACATGCTACTGTCTTCATCGCGGTGTCCCCTGCTTCAAAGATTTGGATGTGCCCACATGCCTAT
>SKVE01000901.1 GCA_007129635.1 Planctomycetaceae bacterium | reverse complement strand
GCGTGACATGGGCATGTTGTCGGCTGAAAACTGGGCGATCGTCACGTCGAAACCGTCGTCCGGAGTCAACGCTCGCGGCTGAGGACCGCGGACCAGCCCTTTTTCTGGAAAGCGATCGTGCAAACGCATCAGCAGCGACCACGTTTCCCAGCGGCCTGACAGGGGGATGTCAAGCGATTCGACCAGCGGATTCACGTATTTCGCATGCAACGCGTCTCCCACCGTGGTGCCCGTGTGGAAGCCTCGTGATGTCTCGTTGCCCGTATTGATCACCACCATGCTGCGCGGAACATCCTCGGGATAATCGACGGCCAGCACGTACGCAGCACCCGGTCGCAATAACTTGTTGCTGCCGATGCGATAGGTGAAAAAAGCCGCTTCGTCGGTCGTGGGCGGCAGAACGCGCGCCGAACGACCCAGAATCGTCTGGACTTGGCTCACACCTACCGGATATTCCCAAAAATTCGATTCTTCGGGCGCGATCGAGCAGTCGATCTCGTCGACCAGCGACAGCGTGCCGTAAGGCGGCAGATCGACCAGTGGTCGGCGCAGCGCCTCTTCACGCGCTTGACGGATCAACTCCTGCCGCTCGACTTCGCGTCTCGCCTGCTCGGCTCGTTCTTCCTGCAAAGCCTGGTAAGCTTCGTCGCTGTACTCGTAGACGGCGATCTCGCTGAAGTTCGCACCGGGCGTCATGCGGGTCAGCCGCAGATAACGGGTGGTCACATCCAAGGAGATTTCCACCCACTTCATGTAGGCGGCACAATCGTACGTCGCCACGCGTTCCCAATGCCCCGGTCGACCGCTGCTGATGACCACATCCCCCTTGCCATGCGTGTCGAACAACCACAGGCTTGCCAGACGCTTCGCTTCGCCCAGGTCCAGGTAAGCACTGACCGGAAACTGGTTCCAATGCCTCGAATCCACTTCCCAGACAGTCTTAGGTGCTCCTGCCGGAGGACCAATGATCTCCCGCTGTTCGTCGATGATTCCGGTCGGGTCCCCGACCGGCGCTTCGTTCGTCAGCATCTTGGGCGTCAATTCGATTCTCAATTGCTGCGCCCGGCTCGGTGCCGCGACCAAGGCGAAGACGATCGACAGCAGCAAGGGGATAGCGGTCCTTTTTCGCCACGTCATCATGAGGTCCACCCAAGGTTCAGCAGTGCAGAGGGAAAAATCGTTTCGAGGTGTCGATGGCTGTCCGACCAGTATACAACCTCGGATTCATCCAGCCAAGCGTTTGACCAGGGAGGCCACGACATGGTCCCAACGATCGAAGAAGTCTTTCGCCTCGAAACGTTGAATCACTTCGCGTGCTCGGCAGCTCATCTGCTGCCGCAATTCAGGATGACTCAACAACCGATCGATCCCTGCAGTCAACGCCACGACATCTTCCGGCGGTACCAGCAGACCATCGACCTCGTGCCGTATGATCTCGTCCGCTCCACTGTCGCTGGCAAAACCGACCGCTGGCAAACCGCAGGCCATCGCTTCCAGCAACGCATTGGGAAACCCCTCCCATCGTGACGAAAGCACGAACAGCAGACCATGCTGCAATACCGGCGCCGGTTGTGCTACCCAACCGGCTAACTCGACTCGGTCCGCCACTCCCAAGCTGGTTGCTTGCGATTCCAGCGCGGCGCGGCATGGCCCCTCGCCGATAATCTTCAAGTCCACGTCCGGATGACGATCGGCGATTCGGGCAAAGGCCTCGATCAGTAGATCGAAGCCCTTTTGGAAACTCAACCGACCGAGCGCAACGAGATACGGGCGTCGACTTCCGGGAAGATTTTCCTGATCGTCGTCGACCGGCGATGGGAATACCGCATTGGGGATCGTGAACACCGGACGCCGGCCGACCAGTTCGCGTACAACCGAGGCGATCGACTCGGTCTGGACCACCGCCGCCGCACATCGGGGATACGCCCACCGACGAAGCCATTCCCAAACCCGAGGCATCCGCTGTCGACGCGGGTCGCTACGTTCGGCGATCAGCACAGGCCACGGTGCTCGACCGCTAGCCAACAGCGTCAATACGTTCATGCGATCCGTAAAGCTGATCACCAGGTCGGGCCGACTGGCCGTAATCGCCGCGCGCAGCCGACGACAACGGCGAAAGTTGGCCAGCAGAGCCCCCCAAAGCGAACGCGATGGCCCCAACGCCGCCAGCCCGACACGGCTTACCTCAGGATGCAACGGATACCGATCACTGCATTGGTCATCCAAGGTAATCAGCGTCACTCGTCGGCCCGACGCCGCCCAATGACTGGCCAACACCGCCAAGACTCGTTCCGCCCCGCCCCCATGCAGCGCGTGGATAACCAGCGTCAAGCGTTGTAGCCTAAACGATCCCAATCTACCCCCACCACTACTAGGACACGCAATGTTTTGCTAACGGGACACGCAATGTGTTACCTCGATGAACGACCGACGACCAGGCACCCTTCAACCGCAAACCACCCGAAAGGGCAGATGGCAGGGCCTTTCACATCGGAAGAACCTGCTTGAAGCAGTCCATCGCCAAGGCTCAGCACCCTTGACGACGAACATGGATCTCCATACGAGTACCATTCGCCAATCAGTGAGAGAAACTGGAGCGAAAACTCAGCCCAGCACGTTCGATCAGCGACTTGCCAGCATCCTGTGACTAAACTGCTGGCGGATTTTGGTCTTACCGCGTTCCAGATTCCCGCGATGCGTCAGGCAGGACAACCGTTTAAATTGGCCAAACGTTGGCAACCTCGCCGAACTGCCGCCTGCTGGAGTCGTTCGCGCTGAAACGCGAATGCAACACCGACTTGTCGAGGTCGTGAAAACAGTTTTTCCAACGTCATCTGCCAGATCTCCGCCCCAGTCCCCAAGCGATCCAGGATCGAGGCTACCTGAGAACTGACTCGTGCCTTGCCCTCCCGCAAAAGGCGACTGGTCCAGTCCACCAATTGCAAATACGTGCCCAACGACAAACCTTCCAATACGCCGGCTCGCATAGCTCCATTTCGTCGCTCATCCCCAAGAGGGCACAGCCAATGATCTGCATCCAAGCCTGCTGCGGCATGGACGGCTGGGACGGAACCCTGCCTGGCTGCCTGAAGGTCATCCAATCGATTCTGTTGACGGCAATGCTCGACACGCAAACTGACCGAGGTGTACGGCGAGGACTCTGGGGTTTTTGCGAGCCCGGCTGCCAACAGATTGAGATCGATATAAGCACAGGTAGCCAGCAGAGCCTCCTCGTCCAGAATCGCGATCGACTTGTACCGCCCCTGCCAGAAGGCGCCCTGGCAATCGTCCTCGCGGTTAGCCAGCCGAGCCAAGGGCTCTTTCAGGCACTTCATGAACCATCCCAGGTCGGACAAGCGGTGACGCGTTTGGGCTACGAATTCGGCGTCCCCCACCATTTTGTCAAGCCACGCTTGCGTGATCTCGAGAGGTTCCCGGTCACCACCTCGCGGCGGAAATACCCTGGCCCAACGTCGCACCACCTGTTCGTCTGTCCATTTCTCAACCGATTCGGGGCCTAGTCGCACTAGCAGGTGCAGATGGTTGTCCAGTACTGCGAAACCGGCAACCTCGATAGCGAACACCTGACTTAGAACTTCCAGTCGGTCCTGGAGCCACTGTTTGCGGTCCTGCCTTCCCTGGGCCAATAGCCAAGCACCGCGAACTGTCCTGGAGATTACGTGATACCAGGGCGTTACATTAACATCGACCAATTGCGATCTTGCCACGGTCATGAACATACCCCTCCGATGATTTGTGTAAGGCCATGCGTCATCAAGTTATTCACCATATTACCTGTTCCGGAAATGGATGTCAATATTGCATTGCCTGTCCTTGTTTAGGGACGGGTGGTTGG
>SKVE01000211.1 GCA_007129635.1 Planctomycetaceae bacterium | reverse complement strand
CCACGAGGGGCGAGGGACATTGGACAGTTATTTCTCGAACGGTGCTAAGTAGTTTTGGACCCAAAGCTCTGCCTGTTTCTGTTTCCTGCTGGATCGTCGATGCCTCGGAAAGATCGTTCGAAATCTGTCGCGACCGTCGCCTTTCCTGATCCTGCGTGGTGTCAGCGGTTCCGACGTCGGTTACTGACCTGGTTCCGCGGCCATGCCCGCGATCTGCCTTGGCGGCGGACTCGCGATCCCTACGCGATTTGGGTCAGTGAGATCATGCTGCAACAGACTCAGGTTGCTACGGTGATCGATTACTTCCAGCGGTTTCTGGACGCGTTTCCGACGATCGCTGATCTGGCGGACGCAGACCAGCAGCAGGTACTGCGCCAGTGGGAGGGGCTGGGCTATTACCGACGAGCTCGGCAGATGCATCAGGCGGCTCAGTTGATTGTCCAGCAGCATGATGGCCGGTTCCCAGAGGATCTGCAGGCGATCGTCGCGTTGCCCGGCATCGGCAGATATACGGCCGGGGCCATCATGTCGATCGCCTGGGACGTGCGGGCACCGATCCTGGAGGCGAACACCATCCGATTGTTCTGCCGTCTGCTGGCCTACCGCGAAGATCCGACGCGTGGCGAAGGCCAACGCATCCTGTGGGCCCTGGCCGATCACCTGTTGCCTCGTAATCACTGCGGCCAGTTCAACCAGGCGCTGATGGAATTGGGCAGCGAAATCTGTTC
This sequence comes from Planctomycetaceae bacterium, assembly GCA_007129635.1. Taxonomy (GTDB): domain Bacteria; phylum Planctomycetota; class Planctomycetia; order Pirellulales; family Pirellulaceae; genus SKKK01. The sequence goes on along the minus strand of SKVE01000211.1, from coordinate 3,131 downwards.
GCCTCGGGCTCCGAACTGCCAACAGTGCCCGGTTCGACAGTTGTGTCCGACGCGAGCTGCCGGTCTGCAGGACCAGATCCCGATCCCCAGCAAAAAGACGGTCTACGAACCGTTGCTGGAAGCAGCCTTGGTGGTGCGCCGTGATGGTCTGGTCCTGCTGCGCCACTGCGGACCGGATGAACGCTGGGCTGGCATGTGGGATTTCCCTCGGTTCACAGTGCGCCAGCCGCGAGGCAAAGCGTTTGCAGCGGAAGTCGTCCAGCGGGTGGCCGAGCTGACAGGGCAACAGGTCGAGGTGGGAGAACATCTGACGACCATCAAGCATGGGGTCACCCGGTATCGAATCACCCTGGTGTGCCACCAAGCTCGATGGATCGACGGAACCGCGGACCGCGACGATCTGCGTTGGGTCGCCACCCACCAATTGGAGCAAGTTCCGCTGAACGTGAGCAGCCGCAAGATCAGCCGTTTGATCATCGAAGGGTAACGCTCCGCGGCGACGGCTTGACCAGAGTGTTCCGGCATCACTACACTAAGGCCCAGGTTTTTTGGTCGTGCTTGCACAATTTTGGGGAGAATCGAATTGGCTGGAACCTCCGTGATCGGACTGCAGTGGGGCGACGAGGCAAAAGGAAAGATCGTCGACCTGCTGACTTCTCAATTTGACATCGTGGTTCGCTACCAGGGCGGTTCCAATGCCGGCCATACCGTGGTTCTGGGCGATCAGGTCTATAAGCTGCACCACATCCCCAGCGGAATACTTAATAAGGGGGTCATGAATATTGTCGGTCCTGGGGTGGTTCTTAATCCGCCCACGATTCTGCAGGAGATCGATTCGCTTCTGGAGCGGGGGATTCCGGTCGCAGAAAATCTGCGGATCAGCGATCGGGTGCATGTGGTTTTGCCGTGGCACATCGCGGAGGACCGGGCGATGAACGAAGCGTTGGTCGGGGGCGAGAGCATCGGCACAACGCTGCGTGGCATCGGCCCCTGCTACCGAGACAAGTACGGCCGTTCAAACGCCGTCCGTCTGGGTGACATGTACCGTCCTGACTTTCGCGAAAAAATCTCTTCGATTGTTGCCGTCAAAGCTCGACTTCTGTCGCAGTTGGGCGTTTCCGACATGTTGGATGCGGCGACGATTTGCGACGAATTTGGTGGTTACGCCGAGCGTTTGCGACCTTACGTCCAGGAGACCACGCATTACCTGCACGACGCGTTGGAAGCCGGAAAAAGGCTCCTATTCGAAGGCGCCCAGGGATCCCTGTTGGACATCGATCATGGCACCTTTCCCTTTGTGACCAGCAGCAACAGTTCGGGAGTCGGCGTGTGCAGCGGCTCGGGCGTGCCCCCGCGGTGGATCAAGCGGGTGCTGGGTGTGGCCAAGGCGTACACGACGCGAGTCGGCGGCGGTCCGTTCCCGACCGAATTGCACGACCAGACCGGACAGCGAATCCGAGACTTGGGGAACGAGTACGGTACGACGACCGGTCGGCCACGTCGCTGCGGTTGGTTCGACGCCGTGGCCGTCCGATATACGGCCAGACTGAGCGGCGTGGATGGATTGGCGATGATGATGTTGGATGTGCTGAGCCAATTGCCCGAAGTCCGGATTTGCGTGGCCTACGAATTGAACGGTCAGCGGATCGATCGGTTTCCCAGCCACGTCGATGATCTGCGCCTGGTTCAGCCGATCTATGAGACCATGCCGGGCTGGGAGACGGATGTTTCCAAAGTCCGACGTCTGGAGGACCTGCCGGACGGTGCACGGCAATACTTGGACCGTGTTACCCAATTGGTGGGACGGCCCGTCGACGTCATCTCCGTCGGTCCGGACCGCGAGCAAACGATCTTCGCCAACAGCCTGTCATGACCGAGACCATCCAGCAGTCCACTCCGATCCTTGCCGACACCTTGGCGATCCCTCGCCACCGGTGGCCCCGGCATATCGCCGTGATCATGGACGGAAACGGCCGCTGGGCTCAACAGCGTAACCTGCCGCGTATCGAAGGTCATCGCCATGGTGTGGCCAGTGTCCGGGCGACGGTCGAAGAATCGGCCCGGTTGGGCATTCAGCAGTTGACTTTGTACTGTTTGTCCAGCGAAAACTGGAAACGCCCGCCGAACGAACTGAGTTTCTTGATGCACCTGCTGGAACAGTACATGATCGACGAACGGGATCGGATCATGCAGCATAATCTGGTTGTCGACGTGATCGGACGCCGAGACGGGATTCCGCCGAGTGTCCAAGAGGAGATGGACAAGACGATTCGGCTGAGTTCCAACAATTCCGGCACTCGTTTATGCCTGGCGATCAACTACGGTGGTCGCGCCGAGGTGGCGGACGCTGTTCGTCGCATCGCCCGTCGCATCGCCAGCGGGGATCTGACACCCGAGCAGATCACCGAGTCGTGCATCGCCGATCATCTTTACACGGCCGGCATGCCCGACCCGGACCTGGTCATCCGGACTGCGGGCGAGATGCGGGTCAGCAATTTCCTGCTGTGGCAGATCAGCTACGCCGAATTCTGGGTAACGGACCGTTACTGGCCCGAGTTCCGAGAAGAGGATCTTCACCGCGCGATCCACGATTTCGCTGCCCGTGATCGAAGGTACGGGGGCCTGAATGCCGCCGAGGAGGAATCTTAGGTGCTTCGTTGGCGACTGCTGTCCGCAACGCTGATCATCACGCCGCTGCTGGTGCTGATCGTCGCCGATTTCCATTATCACTTCGGCGCTCCGGGAATCTGGCTCGTCCCGCTGGCGCTATGGCTGACCGCTGCCGCGGTGCGTGAAGTGCTGTACTTGTTTCACGGGCAGAATCTGCATCCGTCGTCCTGGAGCGTCCATGCCGGTGCTCAGATCGTCGTGCTGGCTGGATTCGTGCCTTTGCTGCAAAACCTGAGCGGATTGACACTCCCCGAATTTATCTTCTCGACGTACTTGAATTGGCCGCTGCTGGCCGTAGCGTTTGCATCCGCTTTGATCTTTTCAGCGGAAATGCTGCGATTTCGGCAGCCCGGCCAATCGGTGATCCATGTGGCCTTGGGAATCATGACGGTCATCTATTTGGCTGTGCCCATCGTCTTCCTGACCGCGTTGCGTCTGCATCACGATAACCGTTGGGGAAT
>SKVE01000723.1 GCA_007129635.1 Planctomycetaceae bacterium | reverse complement strand
GCCCGATACCGGCCACGATCATCACGACCGCGCGGCGTTTCGGCCCACGAACCAAACGAGACCACTTGCGTTGAGTTCTGTTCATCGCTGGTTTCCTCCTATTCCCGCCTCATTACGGTTTCACTGGCCAAATCGGTGTTTCCCATGTACCAAGCCCCCGGCATCCACGCCACGTCCGCATAATTCACCCAAACGCGGACTCGCACCTGGTCGCCCGATTTGGCATTGGCCACATTCGCCGGGTTATATTGCACCCGAACAACGCCGGGATCGATCCTGCCCGCGGCCAGCAGATCTTCGACCCTGGCCGTCACCGTCTCGTTGGTAGCGCCGGCCAGTACCGCTTGGCGAGCGCCCTCGCGCGCGGCGTTGGTGACCATCTGTTGGACCATGAACCCACGCCCGAATTCCAGCATTCCCACGCTCATTAGGATGAATATTGGCAACGTAAAAGCCACCTCGACGACCGACGCCCCGTCTCTTCTAGGCTGCCGACGACGAACGAAGGCAGGAGACATATCAAAGCCCTCCCATGATCAGTTGGTTGTAGATCTGAATCCCAGCGGGTCCCAGAATCACAATGAAGATGGCTGGAAAAATGAACAGCACCGTCGGGATCAGGATCTTGACCGCTGCCTTGTGGGCCAGTTCTTCGGCCTTTTGTTGTCTTTTCAGCCGCAACGTCTCGCCGAACACCTCCATCGCCGACGCGATGCTGGCGCCGATCCGTTCGGCTTGCTTGATTACCGCGGCCATCCCGCGCAATTCTTCCATGTCGAACCGGTCCGCGATCCCCCGGATCGCCTGGCCCGCCGACTGGCCCATCTGCATCTGCCGTTCGGCGATCTTGAACTCCATGGCCAGCATGGGATGCGCTGTGACCAGTTCGTTGGCGACTCGGGACATTGATGCCATGACACTCAAGCCGCCTTGCAGGCAGACCACCAGCACGTCCAAGGCATCGGGCAGCGCGCGGCGGAGTTGCGTCTGTCGGCGGCCCTTCAAATGATCCAGCCAGAAGCTGGGCGCGAGGGTTGCGGTGACGCCGCAAAACGCCCCGATGCCGATCCCTTGGACCAGCGGTAGATTGCTCATCGTGGCGACCAGGAATCCCAACCCCGCGCCGCCTGCCACCAGCAGCGCACGGAACATTGTAAACAGCGACCCGGAAACGGCCGCATAGAACCCGGCCTGCATCAAACGCTCGCGCAGATGCCGCTTCTTCTCCTCGTGCTGCAAACGCCGCCGCGTTTCTTTGTCCAACGGGCTGTCCGCGCCCAACAGCCCTGCCACGCCTCCCGTGGCCGCCTGGCCGGGGGTCGATTCCCCACCGACAGTGGCCAGCCGGTTGCTCACTTGCCCGCGGCCGGTGCCCAGCAGGGCGACCAGTCCGAGGAACAACAAGGCCGCGCCGCCAAACCAAATCAACAGGGTACCAGCTTCCGGGATCATGATCGTCGTCCACCTAAAAGTCAAAGTTGATAATTTTCTTCATCCACAGCCAGCCGAGTGTCATCGCGACACCCGCGCCGACCAACAGCCAGTAATACTCGAACAACAGGATCGCGTAGGGCCGGTTCATCACCATCATGATCGCCAGCATCGCGGGCGGCAGGGCCATCAGGATGTACGCCTGCATCGCGCCCTCGGCGGTCAACGCTTTGACCGAGCCGCGGATCTTGGCCCGGTCCCGCACCACGCGGCTCAGTTTGTCCAACAGTTCCGCCATGTTGCCACCGGTCTGGCGATGGATCATGACCGCCATCACGAAGATCTTCAGTTCTAACAGTCCGGTACGCAACGACAGATCCTGCATGGCGGCTTCAGGGGTCAGCCCCAGGTTCTGCTGTTCGTAGCAGAAGCCGAACTCTTCCGAGATCGGCGCGGCGCCTTCGTCGGCGACGGTCTGCAGGGCCTGGGACATGGTCTGCCCGGCGCGGAGCGTCCGGGACATCATCTCAAAAGCCTCGGGCAGTTGCGACAGGATCTTCTCTCGACGTTGTTTCCGAAGGAACGCGACGTACGCCAGCGGCAGCGGCGCTGCGGCGAACCCCAACAACATGCCCAGCAGCCAATTCTGGCCGATGAAGATGCATGGCAAAAAAGCCAGCATGGCGATGGCCCCACAGGCGACCAGCAACTGATCCGGTCGCATCGCCAACCCGGATTCATTCAGGAAATCTCGCAGCCGTTCCTTCAGCGTCCGTCGCGGGATCAGATTGCCCATCCCGACCGCCGTGGCCATCTGCAGGTCCCGATCCGCCACTGACGCGCGAGCCAACTCCTGCTGCCGACGACGCAGTTCCTGTTCCAATCGCATCCTGTACCGGTGGCGATGCGCTTCCGCCACATCCGCCATGGCATAGTTGATCGCAAAGATCAGGAAGAACCCCGCACAAAATGCCAAGATAGCCATCATCGGAGACATGGGATCACTCCGTCAAATCAATCAAAAGGTCAACACGCGTCGTTCGAAAATATCCACAGGCACCGGGATGCCGCTGGCTTGCAGTTTGTTTAGGATGGCGGGCCGGATGCCGTTGGCTTGGAAATGGCCTACCGCTACCCGGTCCTCGTCCAGGCCGGTCTGCTTGAATTCGAAGATGTCCTGCATGCTGACCACGTCGCCTTCCATGCCGGTGATCTCGGCGATCTTGGTGATCTTCCGCACGCCGCCGATCAAGCGAGCGGCCTGGACGATGATGTTGATCGTCGAGGCGACCTGCTTGCGGATGACCCAGACCGGCAGCTCGAAGCCTGCCATGCCGACCAACATCTCCAACCGGGTGACTGCATCACGCGGCGTATTGGCATGGATGGTGGTCATGCTGCCGTCGTGGCCGGTGTTCATGGCCTGCAGCATGTCCAACGCTTCGCCGCTGCGGCATTCGCCGACGATGATCCGCTCGGGCCGCATCCGCAAGGCGTTCTTGACCAGATCGCGGGTCGTGATCTCGCCATGCCCTTCGATGTTCGCCGGACGGGTTTCCAATCGCACCACGTGCGGCTGCTGCAACCGCAGCTCGGCAGCATCTTCGATGGTCACCACCCGCTCGTCCGCCGGGATGAACCGCGACAACGCGTTCAACAGCGTCGTCTTGCCGCTGCCCGTACCACCCGAGATGATCACGTTCACTCGCGCCTGGACACAGGCGGCCAGGAACTGCAGCATCTCCTTGGTGATCGAATGGTTGGCGATCAGCGTCTCGGCCAACAATGGTTTATTACCGAAGCGGCGGATCGAGCACGAGGCGCCATCCAGCGCGATCGGGGCCAGCACGGCGTTGAACCGGCTGCCGTCCATCAGCCGCGCATCGCACAGCGGGTTGGTCTCGTCGATCCGCCGTCCGACCTTGCCCACGATCCGCTGGACCACCTGTATCAAATGCCGCTCGTCCGCAAACACGACCGACGACTTGGTCAACCGGCCGCCTTTCTCGATATAAATCGACTTGGGACCGTTGATCAAGATATCGGAGATGTCCGGATCGCGCAGCAGTTGTTCCAGCGGCCCCAGTCCGAACGTCTCGTCCAGCACCTCGATCACCAGCCGCTCGCGTTCGGTCGCGTTCAGCAGTTCAGCCCGTTCGGCGCACAGGGCTTCGGTCTGGCGGCGGACCTCTTCTTTCAGTTCCTCTTCTTTCATCGAACGCAGGACGCCGGGGTTCAACTTGGTGACGATCTGCTGATGCAATTCCCGCTTCAGCGCCAGGAACCATTCGGCAGGCTGATCGTCCACCATCGGCCCAAGCCCGAGCGGGGCCTCGGATTCGGCATCCGCTTCCTCCGTAGATTCGGTGCCCGAGTCGATGGCCAGCAACTCCGTTTCCGTCGCCGTTGGTTCGTCCAGGACCGCCGTCGAT
>SKVE01000322.1 GCA_007129635.1 Planctomycetaceae bacterium | reverse complement strand
CTTTCGCCAGTTTGCCACGGTGGTACAACGCTATTGATTTCTGTCAGGAGGATACAGATGGTGAAACGATCGTTCTTGACGATGTTGGTGTTTTTTGGATCGCTGGGTGCGGTCCTCTTGGGTCCAGGCGGTGCATACGCCGACCAGGAAAACGTCGCATGGGAGACTCTCGAAGAGTGCGAAGCGTGGGGCTACGACTACCCGGGGTGTTGGTACGAATATGCGGGCGAATATTGTCCGTACCCATCGGTCGAGGTTCAGGCTGAGGCCACCATCGAGCCAGTGGAAGAAGAACCAAGCGGTGATTCGGTGGAAACCGTAGCGGAGTACGAAGGATACGAATCCAAGGACTACGGTTATCAGTGGGAGTACGAGGACTATGATTCGGCGTACGAAGATTATCTTTGGTCCCAGTTGATCACAGATACGCAAGCCGAGTTGATCGACCAACCGGCAGACGAGAGCATCCACGAAACGGTTGCGGAGACCAGTGCGGAGCCCATCGACGAGACAGTGGTAGAGATCGTCGAAGAGGCCGCATCGGCCGCGACCGAGGCTGCCGTCTCGACCTGGGCAGACGACTATCATTACTGGGCAGAGTACTACGACGAGGAGTACCGATGCTACGAAGTCACGGTCCAGCCAACCTACGAGACGGCTGAGGAAAACGAATCGACGATCGACGAAGTTGTGGCCGAGACGACAGGCGTTGACGAGTGCGAGGATGATTTCCGTTTCGACTACAGCTACAGTTACGAATACGGCTACGGCTACGGGTACGAGGAGCCAACATTTGACCGCACCATCGAAGCCGACCAAGTCGAAACCGTCGAGGTGATGGAGGAAAGCATCGAAGTGACGGAAGAAGCCGCCGAAGCGATGGAGCATTGCGACGCGCGTCACGAAGGTTACCATTACTATGGCGACTGCGATTACTACAGCGATTACTACGGCAGCTACTACGATAGCTATTACGACGATTACGGCTATTCCGACAATGCGGACGTTGCAGCTCCGTCGTCCAGCGAAGACGCAAGCGATCGCTTGACGGACACGGACGCGGACGAGCCCGAAGTTAGCACGATCGAGGAATCTGCCGAAGTCGCCACCATCGATTCGGCTCCGTTGCACCAGGCAGCCGTTCTCAGTCTGGCTCGTTCGCTGGACCAGATGGGATCTGCCCTGAAGATGCTATCGCATCAATTGACCGATATGGTAACACCCGAGGTGGCCACACGTACCTCGGCGGTCACCGACCAGCACTAAACGGCGCGAGCCATTTCTGCCCGAAAACGCCCCAGCTCTGACGCAAGGCGTGCGGTATTCCTCTTTGAATACCGCACGCTTTTTTTGGGTTTTCGCCATGGATGCGATAGCAACGCCAGCACCGGAATCGCTACTTTGTTCTTCCCGACTCAAGTTAAAGACCCTCAAGACCGATTCTCATTCGAAGAAGACTTATCCCAGCCGCTTCACTTTCAGGGGGGGAACCTGTGAGTCCCGAGCGTGCCACATCACGTCGTTCCGAGTTTTTCGAGCCGAACGGTTTCGCGTTCCAGCGCGGAAGATAGCCGTCGTGGCGATTCATCGACCGCTTGCATCATCGCAGGGTTGATCTGTTTGACGATCCCCGCCTGCTGCGTCATGTTCCATGATGGACGGCGGATCGGTCTGGATTCGGTCCCCGGCTGGCCTCAGCCAGCGCTGGCTTTTCGCGCAGCGAAACTACCTGCGGTCAGTGCCGAATTGCCGATTCCCCCGGGCGCGGAGTACGTGATCGACGACGACGCCTGCCTGCGCTGTCACCAGGGTTATGCAACGCGGTACCTGCATGCGGCTCATCAATCGCTCCCGGCCGGTCAATCGTGCGAAACGTGTCATGGTCCCGGCAGCCAGCATATCGAAACCCAGGGCCGGACCCCCGGGCTGATTTTCGATTATCCTTCCATGACGCCCGTTCAACGTTCCGAAGCCTGCGCGGCGTGTCACGAGACCAATGCGTGTGGCCCCAACTCGGATTGGCGAACTTCGGTGCATATGCACGCGGACGTCGCTTGTACGGATTGCCATACCATTCACTCGTTGCCACCGCCCGATTCCGCTGCCGCTCGAGCGCTGCGCCGTCAAGGCCGATACACGGTGGTCGAAGCCGACGACTGTTTCCGTTGCCACACCGAGATGGTCGATTTGAAGCGGATCGCCGGCCCGCACCAGATCGGCTCGGCAGGATTTCAATGCATCGATTGTCACGATCCGTTGGGAATGATCCGCGAGACGTCGCGTCAAGAACTTTGCCTGGCATGCCATCAAAGTGGCACGCCGACGATGGCTTGGCATTCATCGTTGCACAGCATCGCAGGTGTGGCGTGCACGGATTGCCATGAGCCTCATCCACGCAAGCACCGACATGCGCCGTCGGAGCTTCTGGAGCATGACGCCGGACAGCTCACGCGGGCGGCCATGTCTGTCCGACAACCCGACGCCTGCTATCGATGCCATCCCAAGATTTTTGCGATGAGCGGTCTGCCTTCGCGTCATCCGATCCAAGAGGGGAAGATGACCTGTTCTGATTGCCACGATGCCCATGGTCAAGCAGAGCACGGTTTGCGTGAGCCGATTTTGAACGATGTTTGCTATCGTTGTCATGGGGACAAGCAAGGGCCGTTCACTTATGACCATCCACCGGTCACCGAGGATTGTTCCATCTGTCACCAGGCCCATGGGTCGATCAACGATCATCTCCTGCACCAGCCGACCAGTTTCTTGTGCTTGCGATGCCATGCCGGGCATCGCTCGGAGCATCGTCCCCTGGACGGTCGGGTTTTGGTCAAGACGCAGCAAGCCTTGTACGGCAACTGCAGCCAATGCCATACCCAGGTCCACGGAAGCGATTTCATCAATTCGACGCTTCGCGGCCGCGGGTTGACGCGTTAGACCTGGAAAAGGCTTCGATCCATGATTGCCCAAAGCCTGGTCATCTTGTCTCTTTGCATTGCGGTCCATCCGTCGGGTTTCATCCACGAGCAACTGATCCAAGCCGGTGGGTGGTTCAGCACCCTGCAAGGTTCGCCCGGCCAGGTCGCGCGTTACCAGGATCTGGATTCCGCACCTGTTTGGCGAGTGGATTCTCTTCGCAGCGATGGGATCAGCACGTCGAAGCTATACGCGGCCGGTCTGGATCAGGAAACGAACGATTTTCATTTGGGGTTGACCTTTGCAAATCTGATCGCCGACATCCGTTACCAGCGGTACATCGACCATACCGAAGCGGATCGGCTATTGAATTTTCCGCAGCCGGTTGCCGAGCATGCGCATCCGGGCGCCGATCCGTCCAATTTCGGCCAGTACATGGCGGAAGATTTGAACGTGGGAGACGACTACGCGATTCGCATTCAACAGCTCAAGGCGGATTTTCGTGGCGACATCCACAAGCACGCGAAATGGCGGTTGAATGTCTGGAGCATGCGGCGTAGTGGGCATCGTCAGGCGATCGCGTTGTCCAACAGCTACAGCCGCCCGGACGTTCACGGAAACTGTCAGGCTTGTCACTTGCTGAGCCAGCGGCAAGCGATCGATTGGACGACCGTGGAAATCGAACCGGTGCTCGAGACGCGACACGGCCCGTTCACCGTCTCGTTTTCGTTACCGATGCGCTCGTTCGTAACGAGCGACCAGACCGTAACGCGATGGTACAATCCGCCGCCCGTCAACGATGGCGGCCAAGCTATCCCGCCTCAATTGGGCAGCGAAGCGTATCCCGGCGGTGCCGAGTATCCTTATGGCCACGTCCCGGAGACCTTCACACAGACTCGCAAACTAATTATTGGCGTGGTCTTATCGTCGTCGCGAAACCTATATGCTCTCTT
>SKVE01000160.1 GCA_007129635.1 Planctomycetaceae bacterium | reverse complement strand
TCGACTTTTTCCCGAATCGGTCGTAGTTTTTGATGAATGTTCATGAGAGGGTTACCGTTGGTAGGCTGGTCAAGTTAACCTGACGGGTAAGGGATCTCGTGGTTCAGCAGCAGGTTGGATCGAGTTGGCCGTAACGAGACTGGCATGGGAGACCTTCGGTCGGCGGTTTCGGCGGGGTCAGAGACCCGCGCCGAACAGTGGGCGGTTTCGGCGGGGTCAGAGACCCGCGCCGAACAGTGGGCGGTTTCGGTGGGGTCAGAGACCCGCGCCGAACAGTTGAACAGTTTGGTTGCGGCCTCTAAGCACGCGCCGCTTCGTAGGCCGTGATGCGATCTTCATGCTGGAGAGTCAAAGCGATATCGTCCAATCCGTTCAGCAGGCAGTAGCGGCGAAATTCATCGACCGGAAACGGCTCGGTCCATCCGAACGGGTCGCTGATGGTCTGCGTCTGCAGATCGACGGTCAATCGATAGCCCGGATGCTGAGCAAAATTGTCGAACAATCGCTGCACGATTGCCTGGTCCATCGGGATCGGCAGCACGCCGTTCTTGAAGCAATTGTTGTAGAAGATGTCCGCAAAGCTGGGGGCGATCACCACGCGGAACCCGTAGTTTTCCAACGCCCAAACCGCGTGCTCGCGGCTTGACCCGCACCCGAAGTTGCGTCGCGCGACCAGGATCGAAGCCCCTTGGACCTCGGGGCGATTCAGCTCGAAATCCGCGTCTTCGCTGCCGTCTTCGTGATAGCGCCAGTCGAAGAACAGGAACGTCTCGTACCCCGATCGCTCGATCCTCTTGAGGAACTGTTTTGGGATAATCTGGTCCGTGTCCACATCAGAGCGGTCCATCACCGCCACCAGGCCGGTCAGTTTCGTAAACGCTTGCATGATGGTTTGTTCTTCCTGGAGGGGAGTTCCATGAGTTGGGGATAGGGTGTCGGTTTTCAGCAGAAATCTAGTCGTGATGCTGCCAGTGGCGAATATCGACGAAGCGGCCTTGGATGGCTGCGGCCGCCGCCATCTCTGGCGACACCAGATGCGTGCGTCCGCCTTTGCCTTGCCGGCCTTCGAAATTACGGTTGCTGGTCGCGGCACACCGTTCGCCCGGCGCCAGCTTGTCCGGATTCATCGCCAAACACATGCTGCACCCCGCCTCGCGCCACTCCAACCCGGACTCTTTGAAAATCTTGTCCAACCCTTCCTGTTCGGCTTGGATCTTGACCAGCCCGCTGCCGGGGACCACCATCGCGCCGACGTGCGAGGCGACGCGATGACCTTTCACCACGGCGGCGGCCGCCCGCAGATCCTCGATGCGGCCATTGGTGCATGACCCGATGAAGACCCGGTCGACTCGCAGATCCTCGATCCGCTCGCCACCCGACAGCCCCATGTACTCTAAGGCTCGAGCCGCCGACTTCTGTGTGGTCACATCGTCAAAGTCCGTGGGTGCGGGAACCCGGCCCGAAACCGAGACGACCTGGCCGGGCGTGGTTCCCCACGTGACTTGCGGTTCGATCTCAGAGCCATCAAACACCCGACTCGCATCATACGGGGCGCCCGGGTCGGTCGGCAGTTGCTGCCACCGTGCCACTGCATCATCGAAATCACCAGGAGCGAACTCGCGACCGCGAAGATAGTCGTAGGTCGTCTGATCCGGCGCGATCATACCGGCACGAGCGCCCGCTTCGATCGACATGTTGCAGACCGTCATCCGCTCTTCCATGGTCAACGCTCGAATGACGCTACCCGTGTATTCGACGACCTGGCCAGCCCCCCCCGACGTGGTGATCTGGCCGATCAAGTACAAGATCAAGTCTTTGGCCGTGACCCCGCGAGCCAGTCGGCCATCCACTCGCAGTTCGAGCGTCTTGGGCTTGTACTGCAGCAGCGTCTGCGTCGCCAATACATGCTCGACTTCGCTGGTCCCGATGCCGAACGCCAGGGCTCCGAACGCACCATGGGTGGCCGTGTGGCTGTCGCCGCAAACGATCGTCATCCCCGGTTGAGTAAAACCCAACTCGGGGCCGATCACATGGACGATGCCTTGCTGCGGGTCGTTGATGTCGTACAGGCGAATCCCAAATTCCTGGCAGTTGCGACGCAAGGTTTCGACCTGCTTGCGCGAGATCTCGTCGGCGATCGGCAACGAACGGTCGGTGGTCGGAACATTATGATCCGGGGTCGCTACCGTTCGCTCGGGACGGCGCACTCGACGACCGGCCAATCGTAGTCCCTCGAACGCCTGCGGGCTGGTCACTTCGTGAACCAAGTGCAGGTCGATATACAGGATCGCCTGCTTGCCTTCTTCCTGATGAACAACATGCTGGTCCCAGATCTTCTGGAACATGGTACGAGGCGTCACGGTCTCCGGCATGGCTTTATCTACTTCATAGTGGGGAAATAACGGGAAAACGATCCATCTAGCGGTCGCCATACGTGTGGTCGAAGCGCACGATTCGACCGAGCGTCACGAGTATAAACGATAGCGGCAGTCTGCGTAAGAGGCCTGAGCGGCCTTGAGTCACCTTGCAGAGCTTGCGATAATCATGGGAGAATGTCGGGTTCTTGGCGGGGGGCGGCAAGAGGGTCCATGGTGCCGTGATGAAAAGTCGTGCCGTGATGAAAAGGAGATCGACCGATGAACGTTCTGCGTTGGTGGCGGTTGCTGGCGGTGATCGCGATGGGGCTGGGCGGGGACGCTGCCTCCGCTGATGAAGGCAGGCATTCTTTGGTACCAGGTGTGGACCAGGTGGTGTTCGCCGTCCGGCAGACCTACGAAGATTCTCACTGGTACGCCAACATCGGCTACTTCTGTGACGACCATCACCAGAAGGCCTATTCGGGCAACGGTGGCCCGTCCGAGGGCCGCTTGATGAAGCTGGATCTGAGGACCGGCCAGGCGACGGTGCTGCTGGATGCCGAAGGAGGCTCGATCCGCGATCCCCAGAACCATTACGACGGCAAGAAAGCCATCATCTCGTATCTGAAGGCGGGTACCGACCACTATCATCTGTACGAGATCCAGTTGGACGGCAGCGGGTTGCGGCAACTGACCGACGGGCCGTACGACGATTACGAACCGGCCTACCTGCCGGATGGCGGAATTGTCTTTGTGTCGACACGATGCCGCAGTTGGGTTGCCTGCTGGATGACACAAGTCGGCGTGTTGTACCGATGCGACGCCGACGGCGGAGATATTCGGCGGCTGTCGTTCAACACGGCTCACGATAACACGCCTTGGGTGCTGCCTGACGGACGCATCTTGTACACCCGCTGGGAATACGTCGATCGCAGCCAGGTCGAATTCCACCATCTTTGGACGATGAATCCGGACGGAACGAATCAGCAGCCCTTTTTCGGCAATATGCATCCGGGGATCGTGATGATCGCTGCCAAACCGATCCCGGGCAGCGACGAAATCCTGGCGACGTTTTCGCCCGGGCATGGCATCAACGATCATCGCGGTTTCGCGACCATCGTGTCGCCCAAGGCGGGACCGGACGAGCAGCGGTCCGCGCGGCAATTGCATGGCCGGCCGGCATTGATCAAGGATCCCTATCCCGTTTCCCGGGACGTGTTCCTGGTGGCTCATGGGAAAGAGATTCGCCGGATGGACCGATCGGGCAACATGCAGACGTTGTACACATGGGACGGCGATGGCCAGGTGTACGAGCCGCGTGCGATCCGCTCGCGACCTGCAGAAACGGTGATCCCGCCGCGCGTCCGGCCGCAGGAAACGACGGGCCAATTGTTCCTGGCGGACATCTACCGCAGCCGGGAACTGGAAGGTGTCGCTCGCGGCGAGATCAAGCGTCTGCTGGTGCTGGAAGATCTGCCCAAGCCGGTGAACTTCAGCGGCGGCCCCGACCTGGT
>SKVE01000743.1 GCA_007129635.1 Planctomycetaceae bacterium | reverse complement strand
TAACGCCCGCGTCTGCTGGAAGATCCAGGGATTGCCGATCGCGCCCCGCGCGACCGTCACGCCGTCTACCCCCGTTTGCGCGATCATCCGTCGACAGTCTTCGGCGGAAAACAGATCACCGCTGCCCAGGATCGTCCGCTGACCCGCATGCCGCTTCACCTGGGCCAGCACCTCCCAGCGGCTGGGACCGACATAACGTTGCTGGACCGTCCGGGCGTGGACCGTGATCGCCGCCACGCCAGCTTCGAACGCCCCGTCCAGGATCGTGTAGAACCGCTCGCGGCTCTGTGGCGAATCATCGATACCGCACCGCATCTTGACCGTTACGGGGATGGCCGGTGGAACCATGTCGCGTGTGCGTCGGACGATTTCCAACGCCACTTCCGGTTGGCTCAAGTGATAGCCGCCTCGACAACGGCCCAGTACCTTTTTGACCGGACAGCCGAAATTGATATCGATCACGTCGAAACCGGCGTCCACCAGTCGCGCGGCCCCGGCGGCAAACTGCTCGGGCTCGGCACCCATCAATTGGCCGCCGACCGGATGGTCGTCGTCGGTAAGGTACAAAAAATGCTGCGTCCGCTTGCGTTGCCGGACGCTCAACAGGAACTGGTCCAGCATCACTTCGCATAACGCATACGGAGCGCCCCCATCTCGGGCGATCCGGCGCATGGCCCAATCGCTGTAGCCCGACAAAGCGGCCTGGACGACCGGGAAACCGACCGAAACGTTCCCAATGGTCAAAGGTTTCCAGAAAGCGTCCATGGGCCGATGATTCAGGCGGCCGGTTCCATGTCCTTCAGCGATTTCCCCAGCCGCTTGCGGCTGCCTTTCCCCGTGATCTGGCCCGCTGTGGACTCCTGACGCATGAATTCCAGCAGACGCGGGTTGATGTCGTCCGAATCCTGCGGAGTCCCGATCGTTTCGATCGCATCCGAAACCCCCAACAAGATCGATTGCTTGACGCCTTGGCGAATCCATTGAAATAGATTGAATTCCATTGCTAGCACTCCATTGCTGCTTTGGTAAAAGGTGGCTGCCTTGAAAACACGGAAGCGAAAGGGTCACCCCTTCGCAAACTCTGGCTGACTGATATGTAATGAACGGGTCGCACCATGTCCAGAGGGAATCCGACAACAGATCACTCGAGCACCGGGCCGGCGATGCGCTGGCCTTTGCGTTGTCGCTGTTGATCTTGGGGGTCGAAGGTCCCGTAAAACAGAGCATTGGTGTCCATCCACGTGATCAATCGCTGCCAGTCATCGCCGGTCAGCGTAACGTCGTGGTGGCCGTTGGTCAGCAAGTCGATCAACGGACTGGCTCGAGCGCCGAATCGATCCGGCGGAGTAGCGGGTTCCTCGTTGCTTTGAGGAGTCCCTTGCCACTGCGAGAAGGGAACTCGCGGGGCCAATGCCAGGTACGAAGCGGTGAATTCGCCGACGGGAGTGCCGGTCAAGTCGATCCCTTCGGGGGCTTCGGGGCCCTGGTGACATTCGACACAATGGTTGTCCAACACCGGCTGGACGAGGATCGCATAATTGAAGGGCTTCGATCCGTCGGGGCCTGGCGTGATCTCTGTCGGAGTTTGGCGACTGGCCAAGCCCGGGGCCTGATGCAGCGGGGTGCGTGTGCGGTGTTCGTGGCAGCCGACACAACTGGAATGTTCGCCGGGTTGCAGGTAGGTCAGGCTGCGCATCGTCTGGATCGCCATGCCTCGTGCGTCCAGTGCCTGAAACGCTAAAGGTACTCCAGCGGGAGCCCGAAAGAACGCCGAGCCGTCGGGATCGACCGGCACGGTGCCCAGGACTTGCCTGCCGGGCGAGGCGTTTGCCAACCCGACTCGCGGCTGGTTGATGTGGGGTGTTGTTTTCGGCAAGATCTGAACGATACGCAATTGTTTCACCGTATCGCGCGATCCGGGCAACTGCGGCCAGCTTTCGTAGACGTTCTGCAGGAAGAAGGTTCCTTCGCCTGCATGGGTTTCTTCCAAGATCGACGGCAATTGCGGAGGTACGGGCCGGCGGCGCAGCGGAGTTGGCCAGAGGCTGCCGATGCTGGCGTCGCGGTACAGCAGTTCTTTGTTGCCAAAGCGATCGACCAGATAGATTCCGAACATGTTGGCCGGGTTCGCATCCGGTTCACCGATCAACGGATCGAAGCTGTACGCGGCCAGGAAGTAATCTTCCGACAGGGGATAGGGCGTCCGATAACAATGGCCCGGCCAGCGCCGTTCTTCGGGCGAGGGTTCGGGGATGACGGTCAAGCCATCGGTCGCACGCCAACGCTGGACGGGCGCTTCGCTCTCGGGAAACAGCACATCAGGAGTCAACCGGTCGAGCGGTTCCAGGCCGTCGATGCCTTGCGTCACATCCAACAGGACGATCGAACCGGCGGTCATGGCATGATGGGCGCCGGCGGTGGCCATCACTCGGCTGGACCCGGGCACGGGCCGAGCTTCCCAGATACCGACAGGATTCAACGTATTGTTGCCGTAGAAGATCCGCACATCGCTGCCATCCGGCCGCACGCTCCAGAGCTGCTGGTAGTAAACGGCATGCCGATCGACATAGTCCCACCGCGTATAGATGACTCGACCATCGTTCAACACGGCCGGATCCCACTCGTGGGTCTCGTGAAACGAAATGACTCGCGGGTTCGACCCGTCGGATTCGGCCAGGGCCAGCGTGTAGACCGGGCAAGGGCCGCGACCACAGCGATGGTATCCGCCGCGGCGTGTCGATAGGAACAGAATTTTGCCGTCGGGAAGATAACGCGGCGAGAAATCGTCGAACGGACCCTCGGTCAGTTGCCGCAGGTGCGAACCATCGATGTCCATCTCGTAAAGCTGATAGGTTTGGGTCTCATTCGTGCGCCAGTCGACGGGTGGTGGGTCGGTCTCGCAGAAAGCGAACAGCAAGCGCCGCCCATCCCAGGACACGTCAGGATGCAGGAAGCTGCCTTGGGGCAGCGAATCGATCCGTCGAGCCTGCATCGACCGCCCCGGCTTATCCAGCACGAACAGCCCGCCGCCGGGACGTGCACACCGGCCCGAATACTGGGTCAATTGGTGGCTGAACGCGCTGGGGACACGCTTGACCAGCAGCAACGGTCCAAACTGGGCGAGTGGGTTTTCTTCCAAGGCGATCGTTCGTCGCAAACGATGGACGTTGCGCCAGAGTTGCTCCCAATCGGACGGTGAAAGATCGTCACGGGTCTGGGCATCCTGGTATTCGGCTCGCAACTGTTCCCAACGCGGTCGCGATTCTTGCAAGGGGACTCCCGTGTCGACCAGGTTTTGGATCAGACGATCTCCGCGTTCGATCACCGTCCGGATCGCGTCGGACCAGCCGCGCGCTTCGCGAAGCGTCCCGATACCGTCCTGCATGCGCCAATCCCATTCGATCAGCTCTTGTTCGATGGACGCACGCGGATCGGGCAACACGGGCGGCGGGATCAGCTCGGCCGACTGCGGGAACAACCAGGGGATCGAAACCGCGTCGTGATCCGTTTCATCCAGCAGTTCGTACCGCAACCGACTCCATCGTACCCCAGTTTCGGCTCCGTCGGCTCGCGTGAGCAGTCTGATCGCGTCGTTCGTCTGATCGTTGGTCGGGTCGTGTTCACTGAGCGAGATCGGGCCGATCGTCAGATCGACCAATTGGCCCTGGCGGATCTGGCGTTGCGTCTGGGAATCGCCGAAGGACAATCCCACCTGAGCATTGCTTCCCCGAATCAGATGGGCTTGGACGGATACTCGGATGGGTCGAGTCATGTTCCTGACGGGCAGGGTCATCTGAACTTGTTCGTCTTCTTCTACGCTGACCGTCATCATGCGCGCCGTTTCCATCAGCGCGACTTGCGGTCCGGATGGCGTGGC
>SKVE01000705.1 GCA_007129635.1 Planctomycetaceae bacterium | reverse complement strand
GTCGCTGATCTTAAATCGACTGGCATCGCCGGTTACCACCAAGGCGGTATTTTCGATGCCATGCTTCTCAGCGAACTCCTCGATCTTTTCCAGATACTCGTCCGTCGCCTCGCCCGTGAAATTGATCACCGCCGCCAGTTGTTTGTCGGCGTGATCGGCAACCGCTTTGTCAATCGCTTTGGCCAAACTGGCCAAATGATCGTCGGCGCTCTTCGCAAACACGAAGATCACCGGACGACCGCCCAACCGTCACGTATAGCACAGGGAACGACCGCTGGCGACGCCATCATCGACCCCCCCAATTTTGACTCCAGAATAACTACCAACACTGCCACCCACCCCAACTCCGCTCGCCGGTTCGTTCGCGGGTACTTGAGCACACGCGACCAGGACGAAGGCCAGGGCGATTGCAGTCACTGCGCCAAAGAATCGCATCAGCAACCTCCTCATAATAAAAAACCTCTCTGCGAAAAACCGCTCGCGTCAAACGACCAGGTCCGAAGCGGCACGAATCACACCGATTCATCTGTCCTTATATCTTATCAGCCCCTGCCGAACCAGAACAGTAGCCTCTTAAACCAATCGCCACCCACCGATCAGCGGCTGACGTTTACTGGGTGGCACCTATTATTCCTGATAGGTGGGTGGCACCTATCATACCGAGACCATCCTGTAGCGTTCGTCCAACAAGCGGCGACGTCGGCCGGTCTGCCGCTACCTCCCACCCATTGTAGACCGTCCAGGGCAACTCGGGCAGACGAGCTGGCGACTTGAGAACCGCAAGACAGCTAGATCGCCGCCGGGAAAGAATCAACAGTCGATCAGCGATCGCTAAGCACCCGGCCAGGAGTTTCTTGATCCGAACGGCCTGGTCTTCAGCGGGCGGGCTCGCCCGTACGAGGATGAGGTGGTCCTGGAGTTCCGCATTCGCAGTGCGAGGGACGAACTGCCCGCGAGGGCCAAACGGCCGAGCCGCAGGGCGATGCCAGTCAGCAGCCGCGGAACCAGGATGCTCCATGATCCCTAACTCGAATGCATTGCGGCGTGCTGTGCGGGACGATTCAGTTCTGGTACTATGTTGTTTCCGCCAGATGCTTGGAAAATGCGGAAAAGAATCTTGAGCCCTTCCTGGAAACAATGCATTGCAGGGTCATGTTTCATGTCTGGTGATCAAGGCGAAGGGATTGTCGGCAGTTGGGCAGGGCCTTGGTGGGATGCGGCCCGCCTGACGCTTGCCCAGATGCTTCGAGACAAAGGCTATCGCACGGCTTGCATCGGAAAATGGCACTTGGGTTGGGATGGGGATGCGATCCGCAACCCGCAGATCGAAGATCGGAACCACCCGCGGATCCGGAATCATGGCCATTCCAGTTGGGTGTACATCGACGCGCCGACAGGCGCGCTGCAGAACGAGCCGCACTGGCGGGGTTATCCACCCAACCCTCACGACGAATGGCTGAACAACATCCGCGAAGATCTGGGGCAAGAAAGAAACCTGATCTCGGAATATCCGGAAAAAGCAGCCGCGTTGCGAGCGAAACTGTCAGATCGATTTTCGTCTGGCGTCCTTGATCGTCACCTTGTGACTCCCTTCAACTCGAACTTAGAAACATCACCATGTTCCCTCCTGTTTTGCAGACATTATTCAGCCGTGCCGTTGTTGCAGCACTGTTATTGATGTTGACGGAAGTAGGCGTCTGGGCATCGACGGTCGATTCCGCTGCTGACGATCCGCCCAATATCATCCTCATTATGTTCGATGACCTGGGTTACGGCGATTTGGGCTATCAGGGCAGCCAGCACGCCAGCACCCCGCACATCGACAAGATGGCAAAATCGTCGCTGGTCTTTTCTCGTTTCTACGCGGCAGCGCCGGTGTGCAGTCCGACACGCGGCAGCGCGCTGACCGGTCGGCATCCCTTCCGTTACGGCATCTTCTTCGCAAACGTTGGGCACTTACCGCAGGACGAGTTGAACCTCGCCAGGTCCCTCAGGCAGAGGGGCTATCGAACCGGTCACTTTGGCAAGTGGCACTTGGGCACGCTGACAACCGAGGTGCATGACGCCAACCGCGGCCGTCCCGGTCAGACCCAACACTTCGCTCCACCCTGGTTGCGCGACTTTGACGTGTGCTTCTCGACGGAATCGAAGGTGCCGACGTACAACCCTACGGTCCGCCCGCGCGATTTCAGTAACCATCCGGGTAACCTTCAGCATTGGTGGGATCCCGAAATCGATCCCGGCAACGTTACTCACTACGGGACGCGTTACTGGAACGAGGATGGCAACGAAGTCACCGAGGATCTGGATGGTCCGAACGCCCAGTTGATCATGAATCGTTCGCTTGCGTTTATCCGGGATGCGGTAGAACGTGAAAAACGGTTCTTCGCGGTGATCTGGTTCCATGAACCCCATTGGCCGGTGGTGGCCGGCAGCGATGACAGGGAGCCCTTTGCGGAGCTTGACGAATTCGGTCAGCACTACTACGGCTGTATCAAGGCCTGCGACGATCAGGTCGGACGCCTGCGGCACGAACTTCGCGAACTGGGCGTGGCGGAGAATACCATGATCTGGTTGACGTCGGACAACGGCCCCGAAGGCTCGGACAAGATGCCCGGTTCGGCCCAACACTTGCGCGGTCGCAAACGCGATCTGTACGACGGAGGTATCCGCGTGCCGGGCTTGTTGGAGTGGCCCAAACGAATTGCCGAGCAGCGCACGACCGACATGCCTGCCGTCACCAGCGACTATCTGCCGACCATTGCTGAGCTGCTTGGTATCGAGCTGCCCGCCGACCGCCCCCTGGACGGCGTCAGCCTCGTGCCGCTGATCGACGGCACGATGGCGCAACGGCCGCAGCCGATCGCCTTTCAGTCCCGAGGCCGAATAGCATTGATCGATAACCGCTACAAACTGATTCACTACGGCCGCAGCGGTGAAAACTTTGCCCAGCCCCCGTGGCAATGGCAACTTTTCGACATGGTCGAAGACCCGGGCGAGCAAGACGACCTGGCAGCCGATCATCCACAGATCGTCCAGGATATGGCCAAGTTGCTTGAACAATGGAACGGATCCGTCCGCGCTTGCCTCGGCCGCAACGCGGACTGAAACGTAGCACGGTTTTCACGAAGTTTGCGGAACAGTGCGGACCACGCACATCAAAAGCATACAGTCTATTCGCCAGACTTGGCCGCCGGCGACTGGAAGTACAGCCGGACCGTCGACACCACGGAGATCTCGGGCGACATGGGCAGCTCGCGAGGTTGAACGTCACTGTCGCCCACCAAACCGCGGTAATACGTGTTGCGGGGACGCGGGACGCGGATGAAGGGGATGTCCCGGCGGAAGCTGGGCGTCACCGATTCTTCGTAGGCGTTGCTGAACGAGTGGTAAAGGGAATGGGGGTAGTGGACCACCGTCTGCTCCTGCAGGTTGATGGCGGGCGGGCGATGTTCGAAGATCGTGCCCAGGAGGACCTCGGCCTTGCTCTGCGCTGCTTGCAGGGCCTGAGCGCGGGCCGCCACCTTCACCTCGTCCAGATCTCGGCTCCAGTAGTCGAAGGCGATGATGTCCGTAACTCCTTCCTGAAAGGCTCTGTTGATCGCAGCCTGCGCCTCGGATTCGCCCGTTGCTGCCAAGTGGACGTTGGTCTGCATGCGAAAGCCGGCTTTCCGCTCCGTCCCCACTCCGACGTTGCCTTGTTTTTCGACGCTCCACTCGTACTGCGGCAGGATGGCGATGAAATCGACAACGATCTTCTCCGGCGCGATGCCCATCTTCGCCCATGTGACTTTTAGACGCGCGATGGTCGAATCGACGACCTCCTGACATTCCTGGGCGGTTGGCCCCTGGCCGGTGACAGCCAAGACCACGCGGATCT
>SKVE01000321.1 GCA_007129635.1 Planctomycetaceae bacterium | reverse complement strand
TCCACGGGTCGCCCGGGCGTCTGCATGGCGACCAGCGGGCCGGGGGCGACCAATTTGGTGACGGGTATAGCCGATGCGAAATTGGACAGCGTTCCCATCATCGCCATCACCGGCCAGGTGACGACGAGTGCCATCGGCACGGACGCCTTTCAGGAGACGCCGATTGTCGAGGTATGTCGCGGCATCACCAAGCACCATTATCTGGTGACGGATGTGAGGGACCTGCCGCGCGTGATGCAAGAGGCCTTTCACGTGGCGACGTCTGGGCGTCCGGGACCGGTTTTGGTCGATTTGCCAAAGGATGTGCAGTTGGAGAAATTCGAGGCGGATTGGGATGTGCCAATGAATCTGCCTGGGTATGGTGATCCAACCACCGTGCGAATTCGGCCCGAGCAATTGAACCAGGTGGTTGCGGCGATCAAGCGCGCCAAGCGTCCGTTGGTGTATTGCGGTGGGGGCGTTATTTCTTCGAACGCCAGTGAAGAGCTGCGGGAATTCGTGCGCATCACGGGCATCCCGGTCACCATGACCTTGATGGGATTGGGGGCGTTTCCCGCGCGGGATCCTCTGTCGTTGGACATGCTGGGCATGCACGGCAGCGTCTATTCGAATTGGGCGGTTCGCGACTGCGACCTGTTGCTGGCGTTTGGGGTTCGGTTCGACGATCGGGTGACCGGCAAGCTGGAGGCGTTTGCCAAGCACGCCAAGATCGTGCACATCGACATCGACGCTTCCGAGTTGAACAAGAACAAGGCGGCTCATATTCCGGTCGCTGGGGATATCAAGCATGCGTTGGGCGAATTGAATCGCTGTGTGGAACCCAAATCGGGTATCGACGACTGGGTGGAGCAGGGTCAGCAGTAGAAGCGGGACCATCCATTCAAGTACAAGCAGGATTTTGACGGCATCTTGCAACAACATGCCATCGAAGTGTTGTCCCAGATGACGGCCGAACTCGATACGTTCGTGACGGTCGGTGTTGGCCAGCACCAGATGTGGGCGGCTCAGTTCTTCAAGTTCCAGCAGCCGCGACGCTGGCTTTCCAGTTCGGGATTGGGGACCATGGGGTTCGGCTTGCCGTCGGCCATGGGCGTCCAAGCGGCTCATCCCGATGCGCTGGTCATCGACATCGACGGCGACGGCAGTTTCCAGATGAACATCCAGGAACTGGCCACGTGCTACTGCGAGAATCTGCCGATCAAGGTGCTGCTACTGAACAATCAGCATCTGGGGATGGTGGTTCAATGGGAAGATCGCTTCATGGCGGGGAACCGGGCGCACACGTATCTGGGCCCGATCCATCATGCGGAAGCCCTTGGCCGGGGCGACGACATCTATGCTTCGGAACGCTATCCTGATTTCGTCCAGATCGCCAAGGGCTACGGCTGCGGTGCTGCCACGGTCCGGCGTCGCGGGGACTTGGGCGAGGCGTTACGTGAGATGATCGAGTATGACGGACCGTTTGTCCTGGATGTCCAGACGCCCTATCAAGAGCACGTGTTGCCCATGATCCCGTCGAATCATTCGGTGGATGACATGATTGTGGAATAGACATCGCCTGATGCGATGCGGCTCGAGTCTGCTCGCGGCCGCATCGCAGGGCGAAACCAGACGGAATACGGTGATGGCAGTAACGGTTTCTTTCCTCGCAAGCCTCGCCAAACTGCTCAGCGGGTCCACCGTGCGCTGGATTGATTGCCAGCCGGACACGTGCCAACGCATCTATTTCGCCAATCACACCAGCCACTTGGACGCGCTGGTGTTGTGGGCATCGTTGCCTCGCGAACTGCAACCGTTGACTCGCCCGGTCGCTGCCAAGGACTACTGGGACCGAGGGCCCATCCGGCGGCATCTTGCTAAATCGTTCAATGTGATGTTGATCGACCGCACGAAGGTCAAGGTGCATCAGAGTCCGGTCGAGATGATGATCCGCGAGATGAGCGATCGGTATTCGTTGATCGTTTTTCCGGAAGGTGGACGCAGCAGCGGAGAAGAGGTAGGGGAATTCAAGAGCGGTCTGTATTATCTGGGCAAAAAGCGTCCTGATCTGGAATTGGTTCCCGTTTATATGGAGAACCTGAACCGGGTGTTACCACGTGGCGAGGTGTTGCCCGTACCGTTGCTCAGTTGCATCAGCATCGGTGCCCCGATCTGGCTGGAGGCCGGCGAATCGAAATCCGACTTTTTGCTCCGCGCACGAGACGCTGTGTGCCGTTTGAGGGAACTGTAACCGATGATGGACGCCACCTTCTCCCACGCCGTCGTCTGGCTGTCACTGACGCAAAACGACGAACATCCCGACGTGATTCACACCCAGATCTATTGGCTGTTGGGGGTGGTGCTGGGGTTGCTGGTGATCGCCTATGTGGCCGGCCGTCTGATGAAGCGTTATCCGGATCATTCGCTGAATCCGGCGATGATCGAACAGTTCAATCATCGGATCCGCGTGTGGTGGTTGATGGGTGCCATCTTTGTGGCCGGGTTCCTCATGGGACGAGCGACGACGATCATCTTGTTCGGCTGCATTTCGTTTTGGGCGTTACGAGAATTCATCACCATGACGCCCACTCGGCGAGGCGACCACCGGACCTTGTTCTGGGTGTTCTTTTTCTTTACTCCGCTGCAGTACGTGTTGATTTCGTTCAGCCGCGATACCTATGCCCAATGGTTTGGCGATTCCAGCCGGGATTTCTATGGGGTGTACAGCATCGTGATCCCCGTGTACGCGTTGTTATTCATCCCGATGCGGATTGCGTTTTCGGACGATCCGAAACGGTTTCTGGAACGGTCTGCGAAGATTCAGTCCGGGTTGTTCATCTGTGTGTATTGTTTGAGCTACGCCCCCGCATTGCTGAACCTTTCGCTACGCACCTCGGCCGGCGAGCCTTGGGGGGACCCCGATTCGCATCTGCCCAACGCTGGGCTGTTGTTCTACTTTATCCTGATTGTCCAGTTCGGCGACGTACTGCAGTATCTGTGGAGCCGCTTGGCTGGGCGTCGAGTGATCGCACCCAAGATCAACGCTTCGCGGACATGGGAGGGCCTTTTGGGCGGGGTGACCAGCACGACGGTGGTCGGCGCGTTGTTATGGTGGGCCACGCCGTTTCAATTCTGGCAGGCCGCCTGCATGTCGATGGTCGTGGCCATCATGGGCTTTGGTGGCAGCATGGTGATGTCGGCGATCAAACGAGATCGAGGCGTTGCGGATTATGGGACGTTGGTCCAGGGGCATCATGGGGTGCTGGATCGCATCGATTCCTTGTGCTTCGCCGCACCCGTCTTCTATCATCTGACTCGTTACTTTTTCTCGCAGGTTTACTGACATGACGCACACCGAGACCGTTGCCGTTTACACGGGATCGTTTGATCCCATCACGCTGGGCCATTGGAACGTGATCCGCCGCAGTTCCCGATTGTTCGATCGGTTGATCGTGGGCGTCGGGGTCAATGTTCGCAAGACTCCTTTGTTTTCGGGGCACGAGCGGGTGGATCAGGTGCGGCGAGTTGTCGCGATGTGCGGGAATGTCGAGGTCGGCATTTTTACGGGGTTGGCCGTCGAGTTTGTGCGACGTTGTGGAGCTCGGGTGATGATCCGCGGCGTGCGCCCGTTGACCGACATCGCTGCCGAATTCACGATGATGATGGCCAACCGCCAGTTGGATCCCGACATCGAGACGGTGTTCCTGATGGCTGACGAGGAGTTCTCGCACGTCAGCAGTTCGTTCATCAAAGAGATCGCCCCGCTGGCCAACGACGAAATGCTGGCTCGCTTCCTGCCCGCCGAGATCATTCCCGACCTGCGTTGCAAGCTGGACCAACACGGCAACTTCACCCCCCCCGCCCCCGACGATGATTAGCAGCCAGTCCCGTAGCCGAATTTG
>SKVE01000194.1 GCA_007129635.1 Planctomycetaceae bacterium | reverse complement strand
TCGCAGGTGCAATGTCCGCTGGCCCAGCCATCGTTGGGCGACCCGCTGAAGACTTGCAGCGTCGGGTCCTTTTCCAGTTTCTTCTCGACATCGGCCAGCCACTGCTGCCACACCCGCGGGTTCGACTGGCAGAGCTTGACCGTCCGCGGGTTGGGAAAGCCGCTCCGCTGGCCGTCCGGCTGCAGCGCGAAGTATTCGCGGTGCGTTTCGTGGAACCGCTCCCACCAATCGGTGAAGGCGTGGCCACCGTGCAGTTCCAAGGAACCCAATTGCAAACGCTGCCGCCGCGTCCACTCGTGAGCGCGGCCGTAGCCGCGGTTGCTGAGCGCCGAAAAGTGAAACAGCCCGCCGCGGGCGCGGATCTGCGGATGGTAACGGACCTTCTGTGGGGCGATCGAAATGGTGGCTCGCCGTGGCACGTCTTCACCCAACTCGCCCGGCCAAAGCCAACGGACGCCGAGTTGCTCTTGAAGGAACGTGTACACCGCGCCCGCCGTGCCGTACTCCATCTGTTTGCCGACGATCTTTTCGTCGATGCCCTCGACCACCAGATGATCGGGATCCCAGCGGTCGCGGCCCGCGATGACCAGATGGTTTTCGTTGGCGGCGATCAGGATCTCCTCGGGATGCTGGAAATCGAAGCCGATGTCCGGGAACAGCTTTTCGAGAACAGGCTGATGGCCCACCCAGATGGCCTGTTCGGGGATCGGATTGGGCTCGCCCTCGAGAATCTCAGGTTTGGCGCCGCTGATCTTCTCAATGTACTCGGCCAGCTCCTCGGCGGCGCGGCGCGTCATAAGCGGCGCACCTTCGAAAACGACGATCGGCGCCCGGCTGACGCCGTTTTCAACCAACAGCAACTTGTTGGTCTTGCCCGGGTTGTCCGGTGCGTCGCCGCTCCGAGCGACCGGCAGTGGTGCGCACAACAGCGCGGCTGTGATCAACAGGAAACTCACGGCGGCCCCGGTGTTGGAATTGTTCGAAATCGGTATCCACGCTTGTAGTCCCGGTGCGTCGTCGCGTCACGGAGGAAGCAGGCATGGATCATGAGCATGGGCAGACGAGCGATACTCAACCACTTCACTTCGTAGTTGGGTGCTTGGGCTCGGCGGCGAGCAAACCGTTCAGATAATCCGCCATGTCTTGGCTCATCCCGGGCTTGAGGCTGACGAACGTCTGAGGGTTCTTACGCTCGCCCCGGATCCATCGGGAGCCTTTGTCCACATCGACGTCCAGCCAGCCGTCCTCGTCGGCCACCAGGTACTCCCCGAGTCCGTTGACCGCGTAATGCACCGCGATCAGATCCCAACTGGGCCGCTGATCGTCGAGGGTCTTTTTCTGCACGTTCCAGAGCCAGTCCCGGTAGACCGTCCGCACGATGTTCCCTGGCGGAGTCGTCTTCAACGATTTGCCGGTGTCTACGTCGCTGCCCGCAGCGATGTAGACGATCGGCACGGGGCAGTTTTCGACCAGGTACTTCGTGTAAGGTGCACTTCCGTTGGAATGGAAGTTCCACTCTTTGCGATATTGCCCTTCCTTGTTGTTGGCGCCCAGCGCGCCCATGGCGACCCAGCGTTTGATCTTCTGCTTGACCAGTTCCTGCCCGCTGAGCGGAGAGATGTCGTCCGGTTTGGAAACAAGAAGGTCATAGAACCCCTTCGTATGCCCAACGGTCAGGTAGACGACGCTATGGTCCTGCTCCCCGGCCAGCAGGCTCCGGTTCAGAGCTGTCATCTCCTCGGCGTCACGACTGTGGATGATCGTGTTGCCGAACGCTGCGGTATCCTTGGCCAGTTTTTCTGCGGTCATCTTATCGACCGGGTCGCCAACCAAATCGTCGTGAGCGGCGCCGACGGGAATCTCCGGCCGGCCGTAGTAGATATTGATCGCCTGGACCACCCCTGCTCCATACGGGACTTTGCCCGAGCTGTAGATGCACCCGACGATCTCGGCCAGGCCGCGATCTGCATAGACGTGCAGCACGGCCAACGCGCCGGCGTCATCGCAATCGGAGCCCATGTCCGTGTCGAAAATGATCCGCACCGGTTCACCTCGAGCCGTCGCATGGTGGCCCGCGAAGGCGCAGGCGAAGCTCGCAACAAGAATCAACGGGTAGAGTGTTTTGTTCAACATCGGCACACCTTTCTTAACGCGGCTTCCTAACGCAATTCAATCCGAAACGCAAAATCCGAAATCCCAAACGAATTCAAAACCCAAAATTTGAATGTCCCCAACGGGGCGATCGAAAACGCATCGATGTCACGAAGAAAATCGATTCTTCCTACTCCTACTCGAATCCCGGATGACGAGGACGATCTGGCTGGCAGAACCCTCGGCGTGATACAGCCCGACGTTCGGCACGTAAATCGTTGTTCATACGCCCGGCGATGAACAGTCTCTTGATCCTCTTCCGAAAATAACGATTGTTAACGGGCCAGCACAAGCACCGCCCAGTGCCCCTTGCCGGGTGTTTTCAATTCGAGCGTCCCGCCGCCGTCGGCGGTTTGTGGCGGCTGCCACGCGCTGCGCTCGATATCCAGCCAACGTACTTCGAGCGGGCCGTCCGCCGCCGACACATCCAGCTTCACCGCGCCGCCGTCGGGAAAAAAGACCGCGTACTGCTTGCCCGGCGTGGCCATGCAGTAGGCCTCGTTCTCGGCACGCTCGGAAAGCAGGGCGTTGTCCGGCTCGGCGCTGAAGACATCGAACTCGGCGGTGAGCAGGCGCATGCTTCTCAAGTGCGTCTGGGCCAGCTCGCTGAGCCCGGCGCCCGATGCGGGGCGATGGAAGCGGGAACTGGCCAGGCCGCCGAGGACGTTGTGCCACATCTTGCGCGTCCCCTCGACGAGGCCGCCGCCGTGGGGATCGCCACCGTATATCTTCACGTTGTTCATCGGTCGCGGCGGATCGGCGACGAGCTTCCGGGCCGCCTGCATGTTGTCCCAGTGCGTCTGGCCCGTCTGGTGGTTGTTCTGCGAGGTGTCCGCAAAGGAATAGAGCTTTGGGTGGTCGAAGGTGCGGCGGTGCATGGGGTGGGTCAAGTCCCAGTGGTTCCACATCTCTGTGACCTCCACGCCGCGGCCAGCCTGCTGTGCCCTGCTGCGGACGAACCGCGCCCAGTGGGTGCTCCACTGCTCTGGCGACGTGGTTTCATTGGAGACGCAGTACAGGACGTGGCCGTAGTTGAGCGATATGGAAAGCATCTTCGCCACGAAAGCTTCCTGATAGGCCAGAACCACGGGAACGTCATCTAGATCGGGAAGGGTGCGGAAGATGGGGTAGCCCTGCCACTCCTGTTCAGACAGGCCGGTCTGGTCGCTTGTGTAGTTGACGTTGTTCTTCGGATTCAACGGGTGGGTGGACCAGCCCTGTCCGATGTCCGCCCGGTTATCGGGGCCAACATCCCAGCGGTCCCAAATCTCGATCTGCACGATGATGTCCCGCTTGGCGGTCATTTCCAGGAAGTCGCGGAAGCGCTGCCAGAACCCCTCGTCCCACCGGTTGAGATCGTAAAGGCCCGTTGCCTCGTCCCAATGGAACGGGTGGAGATTGTCGTCATTGTGGAAGTTGCTTTCGCTGTTAGCGCGATCGCGGCTGGACATCGTGTTGCGGACGTAATTGCCGCCCACCGAAGCCAGCAGGTCAAGGTGAGCCTCCAGTCCGTCCGGGCCGATGTTCGGGTGGTTGAAGAGATTGTCCTGGTCCGTCCCGCCCAGCAGCAGCACCGGTTCGCCCTTGTATTGCCAGTAGGTAGGGTTTTCCGGATACGGCTGGATGCGGTCGGCGTCGGCGGCCATGCCGCGGTCCCACGACATGGCCATCGCCAATAAACAGATCATTCCCAGGGAGTAGACTCGGCTGTT
The DNA here is from genome assembly GCA_007129635.1 of Planctomycetaceae bacterium. Lineage (GTDB taxonomy): Bacteria > Planctomycetota > Planctomycetia > Pirellulales > Pirellulaceae > SKKK01. The sequence continues at coordinate 20 of SKVE01000194.1, read as the reverse complement.
TCCTAACGCGGCTCGGCCGC
>SKVE01000269.1 GCA_007129635.1 Planctomycetaceae bacterium | reverse complement strand
TCCCTCTGTCTACGCATTCCGAGCCACCCGTCGCGGCACACAGGCGGTGATTTCCTGAGCCAGGCAGGCCAACGGCAGGTGCAGGACCAGTCGGCTCAGGCCCCAGGTCAGCGCGGTTGCCAGCGCGGGGCTGAAACGGCTTCGGTTTGTGCCGACCAGCGCATACCCTTCACGCGTCAACTCGCTTCCGCCCAAATGTTCCAGCCACTGGATCTGACGCCCGGACAGTTCACGGTGCCAGTTTCCCGCACGTTCGGCACGGCTTGGCTGCTGTACGCCCTATCGGTGTTGGGGTTCCTGAACTCGCACCATCCGGGTCTGTCTTCGGTATTGGCCCAAGGCTTGGGCATCTCGACCCGAATCGACTTCGCCACATTCCCTTGGCTGGGCAACACCGGATCGGTGGCCTTGCCGATCACCATGGCGATCGGCCTGGAGTGTGGCCATGTCCGACGCGACGAGAACATCGCGTTGCTAGGCATCGGCTCGGGTATCAACAGCCTGATGCTGGCAGTGAATTGGCAACGTTCGATCGTTGCGGGCAGCGGCCACTACCAGCGTCCACATCTGGCAGCGGAACCTCAGGTCGCCGTTATCCTGTAAGCACCCGGCCGGGTGCTTAGATTGCGGCAAGAGAGACGGTGAAGGTCTGTCTTGCCGCACTTTCGGTGCTCTCGGCGCACTGATGCATCAGCCGATCTTTTGTTTCAGTTCGGACAGCAGATTCAGCGCCTTGCCGATCTCGGCCTTTTGCCGTTCCGGTTCCTGGGGGATTTCGCGTTCGATCGTCAGCGGCCCGGTGTATCCCAGGCTGTCCAAAGTGCGCAGATAGGTCTCCATACCGACATCCCCTTCGCCCAGCGGCATCTCCTGCCCCCAGTCGACCCCGGGATTGGCTGCCCATTTGCCATCCTTGCAGTGGACGCTACGGACCAAGCTGCCAATCTGTTTCAGGGCCTGGATCGGTTCTCCTGTTCCATACAGGATCATGTTCGCCGGATCGAAGTTCACGAACAGATTATCGCGTTCCAGATCGCTGATGAACTTCAGCAGGCCATCGGCTGATTCCTGGCCGGTTTCCAGGTGCAGGTTCTGGCCGTTCGCCTTGGCGTGATCGCACACGTCGCGAGTCACTTTCAGCACCTCGGCGTACAGTGGATCGCTGGAGTCGTGGGGGATGAAGCCCAGGTGCAGCGCCACCACCGAACAGCCCAGCATTTTTGCGTAATCGGAGATCTCCTTCATCTCCTGGGTACGAGCGGCACGCGTTTCCGGCGGTACCAAACCCACGGTTCGACTGACCGTCGGGATATCCGCATAGCTCTCGCCCTCGAATCCACCGAACACGGCCGTCACCGTGATCCCCAGTGCGCTTAACCGCTGCAGAAAACGTTCGGCGTTTTCAGGAGTCCGCGTCTGGGCTGCGGGAGCATGCAGATGAATGGTCGGTACCCCCAGTTCATGAGCGACTTCCAAATTGACGCCCAAACCCGCGTCGACGCTTGTAAAAACTCCGAGAGGCCATTTTTCCATGATCGTTTACTCCTGTAATTCGAGGCCAAATAGTGATGCTTGCACACTATGTTGTAGGCGGTTCTGATTCCGACCGCAAGATACGGGAAGTACTTGCAATCGCTTTCCGCATCGAGTAATTTAACGGCTCGACCTAATCAAACCTTCAGCGCACACCAGGCGCAAAATCACGGGAGGCTAGAGGTAGCGATAGGGACATCGTTCTTCTGAGGGGAATGCCACCAACAGCATGGCAGATTCAGCGAGAACCTCGACAAAAAACTAGCGTCAGGAATCGGTGCGACGAAACGTGGGATCGCGAGATCTTCTGTTATGCGTTCGCACGGGCCTGAGAACGTCTTCCGCACGAAGCGGTGTTGTCGAGGCGATTCGAGCGTCATGGATTGTTGTCCGGTTCGGTGGTTTTCTAGGTAGCGCACGTCCTCAAGCCTCTGTCTAACTTTGTTCGATTCGACTCTGTGTGACCTGAAGGGATTCGCTGATGCACCGGAAACCGCTGATTGGGCTGAACGCTGACTACCGCCCCGCCAAAAACGACTCACCTGCCTACTCTTTTATCGCTGCCGGCTATTACGTTCGCTTGCAGATTGCGGGGGCCATCCCCGTCATCGTGCCGCCCCTGGAGATGGGAGAGGACATCGATCCCGTGCTGGACACTTTGGATGGATTCGTTTTGGTGGGAGGCCACGATTTAGACCCACGACGCGACGGATTCATGCTGCACCCCTCGGTGCGGATGATGGATCGACAGCGCGAGACGTTCGACCGAATGCTGGTCGATCGGATCGCCGAGCGGCGCATGCCTGTCTTTGGCATCGGCGCCGGGCTACAACTCTTGAACTTGTGGGCTGGCGGAAATCTTTTCCTGCACGTGCCCGAGGACCTGCCGGAAGCGATTCCGCACAAGGATCTGCAAGATCCCGGACATCGCCACGGCCTGGAGGTGACCCCCGGTTCGCTGATGGACCGTGTCTATGGCGACGGTGAAATCCGCGTCAACAGCATCCATCACATGGCCATCGACGAGGTGGCTCCCGGTTTTGCTGTCACCGCGAGGTGCCCCGATGGCGTGATCGAGGCGATCGAAAGCGAATCGCCCGAATGGTTCGCCTTCGGCACCCAGTTCCATCCCGAAGCCGACTCCGCTTCGGCGCTAGACATCCGCATCTTCGAAGAATTCGTCGACGGAGTGAATGCTCAGCGTCGTGTTCACAGCGAGATGCGCATGCTGGTCGCTTGAGCGACTGCCGTCCAACATGACGACGGGGCAGGTCTGACGCAGGCCGGTTCCGAAGGATGCGTCCAGCCTGCCCCGCCCGTCATGCCGTGATGCCTCGCGAAAAACGTCGATTTCGATTTGCTATTTCCGGAAAAGCGGCAAGAGTTTAAGTGAGCAGACTGGGGAATATAGGTTGCCTTTTCTGCTCGGCGAATGCTTTATCCGGAGAAAATCAAAATCATGCGAGCATCACCCCCACATTACCTATTGTTTTCCGAATCCCGAACCATTCGGTTTACCCATTCCATGGACGCTACGGACGTGGTTGGCCAGTGGAGATTTGTGCTGGAGAGCCTGGATGGCGACGTGGTGCTGGAGGCGACCGACGACGAAAACGAAGGGGATGCCAGCCGTTTGGAATTGCTGGCGGTGGTACGAGGCCTGGAAGCATTGGACCAACCGTCTCGAGTCACGCTGCTGACCCCAAGTCGTTACGTCACCCATGGTCTGCGGTTCGGATTGGACGAATGGCGCGAGAACGACTGGCAGTGGGAACGTTTTGGCGAGATGGAACGAATCAAAAACTGGGATCTTTGGCAGCGAATCGACCGGGCGATGTGCTTTCACGAAGTCGACTGTCGCGTCTGGCGATTCGACGTGGCCGAACAATCCCCCCCGGCTAGTCATCTGTCGCGTCGTCCATCGGTAGTAGCCAGACGCGTTGGCAGCAGCCGTCAACAGACGGCAAGGGCATCCGATTCCGGCCGAGCCGGCGTTCTCTCTTCATGCCGCAAGGTCATCCAGGACCTGCTTTACCGCTGTTGGCTAGGCAATCGCAAGTCCGTATCCGCTCAGGCTGCATGAGGCAACAGGTGGCGGGCATCCGACGGGACAACCGACGGGACAACCGACGGGGCGAGCCACTTGGAGAGTTCACGAAAATCGCGTATACCTTGGTAAGGAAACTCAAAACGTGCGAACGACATTGACTCTTGGCAACCTGGGTGCCATCGTAAAGGGGACCCATGGGAACCCCTCGGAAATTCTTGGACCACACGAGGTAAACGATGAAGGCCGTACTTGGCTGGCCATTCGCGCCTTTTTACCGGACACTCAGCAGGCCTGGGTCTTGG
>SKVE01000579.1 GCA_007129635.1 Planctomycetaceae bacterium | reverse complement strand
GTCCGACGACCTGCCTCGATCACGAGAGGATTGAAACTCCAGATACTGGGGAAATTGCCGCGCCGTCGAAACTTGTCCGACGACCTGCCTCGATCACGAGAGGATTGAAACCGAATCCCTTGCGGGGATGCCGTCCGCTGGGCTTCCTGTAGTCCGACGACCTGCCTCGATCACGAGAGGATTGAAACAACCGTTGTTCGTACGGTTCGTATTGGATGCCCTTACAACGTCCGACGACCTGCCTCGATCACGAGAGGATGTGTTTGTGTTGCTCGCCTTAGCCAGTTTTCTTCGCCAAACCCGTCGGATGACGATAATACCAGCAGACCCGCCTGAAGGCGGGACTACGAACATGGGCGGGACTACGGACAGATGCTGCTAGGGAATTTGTGTCATTTGTGGCACGGTGGTCGCGTAGGTAATGGTGAAGAGTGATCCGTCATCGGGGCGAAAAACGATGACGCTCGTCACAGGGAACCTGACGCAAATCCTCGATCACCACAGACGGTAGATACATGACGAACCTTCCATGCCTGAGCGAACGTTTTCAGAACGAAGGCTTTTCCCATGCCCTGGCCGCCGAGGTCGAAGCGGCCGTGGTGGCTCGCCGCGCACAGCCCGGCGAACACCGTGACTGGGCATTCCTCTGCGAACAGGTCGGGCTGATGTCGCTGGCGTTCAGCGAATTCCAGCTCGCCCTGCGCGACGACCGTAACGATCCAGTCGCCAGTTTCCACCTGGCCCAAATCTACCGCGAACGAGGCGATACCAGCCGAGCACTGGGATTGCTGGACCGCATGCTGCAGCAACAGCCAGCCAACGAGTCCTGGCTGAACACCTATGTGGAAATCTTGGCCGAAGAGGGCGGCACGTCGCCGCTGGTGGAACAGGTGGTCCAGCAAGCTCTTTCCCACGGACTGCCCGCAGCATCGGCCGAGCGTCTGCGCCGCACAGCGCGACCCAGCGGATCGGCAACGGTGACCACGGCACCCGCCGAGCCCGAGGCGGAACTGGCACCCTCGGACGCGGATTGTGTCCGCTTCCACACGCTGTTTTCCGGCCGCGAAGGTGCCTACGCCCGCCAATGGGCCAAGTCCAGCGGCGAAAGCGGCTATACGCCGGTCCACGAACCGCTCACGCCCGCCGTGATCCGCAACCATCTGCTGGGCGGATTTACGGCCGGGGTCTACCCGATCCGGCTGGACGGCACCGCCACGTTCTTCGCGCTGGATCTGGACATCGATAAACAGGCGCTGCACCGCGCTCGGGGCGAACCGGCCTATGCCCAACAGTTGCGGGATACCTTGCGAGACGAGGGACCCCGGTTGCTAGGCGTGCTGCGCGAACTGGGCTTCACGCCGCTGTTCGAGAATTCCGGCTACAAAGGCCGACACTACTGGATGCTGTTGGAAGATCCCGAGACGGCCGACGTACTGCATCTGCTGGGTCGCATGCTGTTGGCTTGGCAAACGCCGTTGGTGCCAGCCGGATTGCATCTGGAGTTCTTCCCCAAGCAGGCCAGCGTCAAAGGCAAAGGCAAGGGATTGGGCAACTTGATCAAGCTGCCACTGGGGATCCATCGCCGCACCGGCCGCCGCAGCCAGTTGCTGGACGACCAAGGCACCGCCTTACCCGATCCGCTGGACGCCTTGCGCAAAGTGGTCAAATTACCGCGTGCCACCCTGTACGCGGCCATCGATCGCTTAAAGCACTTGGCCGAAACCAGCCCACCGCCGGCGGTGGTTCCGTTCGTTCAGCCCGCGACGGATGGCCAACAGCCGTCCCAGACCGAGCCATCATCCCTGCCGCCACCCCCACCACCCGCGCCGGTATGGACCGAAGCCGATTTCCAGACCGAACCCCGCGTGCGCCACCTGTTGGCCGAATGCCCCGTGCTGGCCGAACTGAAACGTACGGTGGACGAGCATCGACGGTTGAACCATGAAGAGCAATTGGTGCTGATCCATACCCTGGGGCATCTGGAGGGCGGACCGCAGGCGGTCAACTATCTATTCGACAAATGCATCGACGTCGGCCCGGAAAAACGCATGAAGGACCGATTGAAAGGCAACCCCGTCTCCTGTCCGTCGATCCGCAAAAAGATCCCGCACATCACCCGGCGTCTGCCCTGCAATTGCCCCTTCGAATTTGCACCGGACCGGTACCCGACACCCGTCCTGTACCTGCTGACGCTGCCGGCCGACGAGCAGACACCCGCCGCCGCGACGACTCCGACCGAGGCATTGCGAACGCTAGCCCAGCGATTTGGCGTTCTCGAACGCCAGCGAGCCGAACTTGATGCGCAATGGCAGGAGTTGCGACAGTCGCTGATCGTCGCTCTGGGAACCACCCCCGATCGTGCCGTCGCCTGCGAGAACGGCCGCTATCGCGTACTCGAGAACGAAGGCGTCGAGGAATTGGTCTGGGAGAAAGAGGAACGAGAAAGGGAATTGAAAACGGGGTGAAGTGGTCATTGGTCATTGATTAGTGGTCCGTGGTCAGTTGTCGGTGGGCAGTGGTCCGCGTTAAGAGAAACGGTTCATTGATGCATACTCTGGCGATTTCGGAACAAGGCACTTCGGTTCATGCCGACGGCGACATGCTGGTGGTGCAGCGGGGCAAGAGCGTGTTGCGGCGGTTGCGGGCGGCCGAGTTGGAACAGGTATTGTTGTTCGGGGGTGTGGAAATGACCAGGCAAGCGATGAACGTGTTGCTGCGGCGCGAGATCGAGATGGTCCTGTTGACCCAGGACGGCAAGTTTCGCGGGCGGTTGTCCGGCCGCGGGTCGAAAAATGTGCAATTGCGGCTGGCCCAGTACCAGCGTTCATCGGACCCCGCCTTCTGCCTGCGGGTGGCCCGGTCCGTCGTAGCAGGCAAGCTTCAGAACCAGCGGCAAGTGCTGCTGCGCGCTCAGCGGCAACTCCAGGACAACGACCTGGCGGCGGCCATCGGCAATCTGCGCGTCCTGGGCCAGCGCGCCGCCGAGTGTACTGACCTGGACGTGCTGCGAGGTTTCGAAGGCCAAGGCGCCGCGGTGTACTTCGGCCAGTTCGGCAAGCTGATCCGACACCCGGACTTCGCATTCACCAGCCGCAACCGCCGTCCGCCGCGCGACCCGGTGAACGCCATGCTGTCCTTCGGGTATGCCGTGCTGGGCAGTCTGGCCGAAACCAAAATCTACGCCGCCGGGTTGGACCCCATGTTGGGTTTCCTGCATCAACCGGCCTACGGGCGGCCCTCGCTGATGCTGGATCTGTTGGAAGAGTTCCGGCCGCTGGTCGACACGCTGGTGTTGCGCGTCATCAACCGGCGGCAAGTGTCTGTCAGAGACTTCGAGCAACCCACGGGGCAATCGCTGGCGGAAATGCTGGCCGAGGACCTGCTGCGCCCTCAATCAGAAGAGCCGGTGATTCTGCTGATGGACGACTCGTCGGCTGACCAATCGCCTGGTGAAATTGTCGCCGTGGCGCGCGAAGGGGACTCAACGCCGAAGGTCGGAGTTTACTTGAACGGCACGGGCCGTAAGATCTTCCTGAACGAATTATTCCGCCGCATGCGCGAGCGGCTGTACTATCCCCCGCGTGAAGCCCAGTTCGAGTTACGTGACGTCCTGCAACAGCAGATCTACCAACTGGCCCGAGTCATCGAAGGCCACCAAGACCAATACCAGCCCCACCTGATTGCCTGACAACTGACCACTGACATGTACCTACTCGTTTGTTACGATATTGTCGAGAACCGGCGTCGAGCCCGGGTGGCGCGGCAGATGGTTGGGTATTTGACCCGTGTTCAGAAGAGCGTTTTCGAGGGTCCGTTGGCCGATGATCGGCTGGAGCCGCTAAGGCGGATGCTGTTGGAAGAGATCGATCCGGCGGCGGACACGGTTC
>SKVE01000638.1 GCA_007129635.1 Planctomycetaceae bacterium | reverse complement strand
GGCAGCCAGCGCTTCCACTTCGTAGACCAACTCGCATGGATAACGCTCAGCTTACGAACCGAGGCGACCATGGCCGCCATTTTTCGAATCCTTCGACGCATCGAGCAGTGGGTACTGGCTTGGTCGATCTTGGGCATCACCGTGCTGCTCGTCACGAACGTCTTCTGCCGCTCGCTGCTTGGATTCAGCCTGGCGTTCGCCGAAGAGGTGTCGCAGTTTCTGATCGTTGCGGTGACGTTCGTCGGTTTGAGTCATGCGGCCGGTTGCGGCCGGCACATCCGCATGACAGCTTTCTACGACCAGGTACCCGAGCGTTGGCGTCGCCGGTTGATGATCGTGATTTCCGGTACGACCAGCCTGTTGCTGCTGGTCGTCGCAGCCTACTCGTTGCGATACATCCACACGGTGTATTTCCTCGAGACTCGGTCACCGGTCCTCCAGGTTCCGCTGTTCTGGGTTTACGCCGTCGTTCCGCTGGGATTGGTGCTGGCAGCCGCTCAATACGGATTGACCGCGTGGCGTAACGCGACCAGTCCTGACGGCCGGGTCTATCTGTCTTACGACCGTTTGGACGAGTACACCCCGATCGGCATCGATACGGAGACGCAACCATGATGGTGCTTCGTTGGGTTGGGCGAGCATATCCGTGCCGTTCATCGCACTCCGCTGGCAATGCGGGAGGTCCCTCGTGGAAATCTTGTTGATCATGACCGTCATGCTGCTGTTGCTGCTGGCGGGTTATCCGATGAAGGTTCCGCTGATCAGCGCCGCGTTGGCAGCCTTGCTGGTATTCCACTCGCAGGTCTCGCCGGCAGTGCTGGTCCAGCAGATGATCGGCGGCATCCGTCCCGCGGCCTTGTTGACCGTTCCCATGTTTATCTTCGCCGCCGACATCATGACTCGCGGGCATTCGGCCAATCGTCTGTTGGACCTGGTCATGGCATTTGTGGGTCATCTTCGAGGTGGTTTGCCGATCGCCAGCGCGGTCAGTTGCACGTTGTTTGGTGCGATTTCCGGTTCGACTCAGGCCACGGTCGTGGCGATCGGCGGGCCGTTGCGTCCGCGATTGCTGGCGGCCGGCTATTCGTCGCCGTTCAGCACTGCGTTGATCATCAATGCCAGCGATATTGCGCTGCTGATCCCTCCCAGCATCGGCATGATTGTGTATGGGGTGGTCTCGGGCACCTCGATCGGCGAACTGTTCATCGCCGGCATCGGGCCTGGCCTGATGATCTTGGCCATGTTCTGCGGCTATTGCTGGTTGGTTTCCGGGGGGCCGACGTGCGAGCGGCAGCCCCGCAGCGACTCTGCCGCTCGTCGACGATCCGTGCGGCGAGCCCTCTTGCCGTTGGGGTTTCCGGTGATCATCATCGGCGGCATCTATTCGGGATGGTTCAGCCCGACCGAAGCGGCCGCCATCTCGGTCGTGTATGCCTTGATCTTAGAGGTGATCATCTACCGCGAAGTCTCGATCCGTGAGATTCCGGAGATCGCCCTGTCGACGGGGATGATCACCGCGATCGTCTTCGTGCTGGTCGGCGCCGGTGCGGCGTTTTCCTGGGTGGTTACCTTCGCCCAGTTGCCGGAGATCTGGATCGAGCAGACGTTGGGGCTGACTGCCGAGTCCGGATACTGGAAGATCATGCTGAGCATCGCGGTGGCTTACTTTATCGGCTGCATGTTTGTCGACCCCATCGTCGTGATCCTGATCCTGACGCCCATGTTCCATCCGATCGCGGTCGCGGCCGGAATCGATCCGACGCTGGTAGGTGTGATGGTGACTTTGCAGGTCGCCATCGGATCGGCCACGCCGCCGTTTGGCTGCGATATTTTCACGGCGATCGCCATTTTCCGACGGCCTTATTTCGAGGTGATCCAGGGGACTCCGCCCTTCATCCTCATGCTGTTGCTGGCGGCCCTGTTGCTGATCGCCTTTCCGCCGATTTCCCTGTTTCTCCGGGACTTGGCCTTCGACTGACAGGAGCGTTGCTATGTCGACAAACCACTACCCTAGAAGCTTGTGGTGCCTATTGCTGGCCGCCATCGGCGCGGCGGCCAGTGGATGTGAAGCGGGCGGTTCTGCCGAGGATACCCAGGCACCACAGCATTGGCGATTTGCCATCGAGGAAACGATCGGCAGCGTGCAACATGCCTATGCGTTGCGGTTCAAAGAGCTGATCGAACAGCGAACCGAGGGTCGGATCCAGGTGACCGTGTACCCGTACGGCGCGCTGGGCACCTCGGACCAACTGACCGAGCAACTCGATCTGGGCGCGATCCAATTCGTGATGGCTTCGCCCGGACACCTGGGCAAACTGATTCCCGAAGTCCAGGTCATGCTGCTGCATTTCCTGTTTTCCGATGATGAGGAGCTGAACCAGCGGGTTTTGAACGACGATCCCGAATTGCGTCGCATCCTGGACGAGTTGTATGCTCGTAAACGCATGAGGCTGCTGGCGATCTATTCCGAGGGCTGGCAGGTCTGGACCACCAAACGGCCTGTCCGCAGCCTGGACGACTTTCGCGGCATGAAGTTCCGTGTGATGACCTCTCCGCTGCTGATCGCGGCTTTCGAGGCCTACGGAGCCAGTCCCACCCCGCTGCCCTATTCCGAGGTGTACAGCGGATTGCAGTTGAACATGATCGACGGCCAGGAAAACCCGGTGTTCGCCATCCAGGAAATGAGCTTCTACGAGGTCACCGATTGGATGATCTTTCCCCGGCATGCGCCTTTCATCACCACCGCGGTCACCGAACAGCGTTTCTTCGATTCTCTGCCGACCGAAAAGCAGCAGTTGATCCGCGAGACCATGGTCGAATTGGACGAGTACATCTTGAACGTCCAGCGCCAGTTCAACGATCATCGCCTGGATCTGATCCGCCAGGCTCGGCCGGGTATCCAGATCATCGAATTATCCGACGAAGAAAGAGAGGAATTCGAACAGGCGGCTCGTACGGTTCGCGAACAGTTCATCCAACGGTATGGCGGGACGGCCGAGCGGCTGATCCGGCGGATCGAACAGGCGACGCAGGAACAGTTGGAATCCCGTGCTGCGGATGCCGAAAACGCGGCTTGAACGTTACGTGTCGCGGGATACCGTTTCGGCGATCGTTTCCAGATGGTCGCGGATTCGAGCGTAGGCGTTCAACGCTGCGAGAAAAGCGACGTTGACCTGCGGCGGGATCTCGCCTTGGGACAGGTCCTCCAGGTGCCGCTTCCTTGTTCGTTTGATTTCCGACTTGAGCCGTTTGGAGGTGCCATCGGTCTTGCGAGCGGTCAGGTGGTTGTTCCGTGAGACCCCGGCATTGACCGCTTGCAGGTATTCCATCAGCTTCTGGCTCAACCGGTTCATGTCCTCCCGGTGCTGGTCCGTGAACCGAAAACCGTCGCGGCGCAGCTTGCGATCGAATTTATCCAGGCTGAACAGGTAGTCGCTGATCGATTCGTATTCATCGACCAGCGTCAGTTGCCGTCGCGACTCGTCGGCCACCCAGTGCGGAACCGTCTTCGCCAACAACCGGGTAACAAACGCCGAGACTTCGTCCTGTACCGAATCAAAGACCTGTTCGCGCTGCTTTAAGCGATTTCCCAACGCTCGATCCGGCTCGTCCTGCTCGCGCAGTTCATCCAGCCAGGCGAGCATCTTCTCGCAGCCGTCCCCCATCTTCAGGACTTCGTTCCGCGATTCCTGGACTGCCAGCGCCGGGGTATCGAGGATGCGAGGATCGAGATCGGTCAGCCGCGGTTTTTCCTTAAACTGTTTGCTCGGGACCAAACGCTCCAACATCCGGATCAGCAGCGGGGCAAAGGGGAAAAATATCAGAACGTTCATGATGTTGAACAGGCTGTGCGTCAGTGCGATCGCTGCGGTTGTATGGGGGTACACGACACCCGCCGCAGTTTCGACCGCCATGTCGATATTGCCGCCCAGCAGAAATTGAACCAGTTGGATGTACCATCGAAAGATCAACGTGATCCAAAACACGCCCAACATGTTGAACAGGATGTGGAAGTAGGCCGCACGACGAGCCGTCGTGGTGGCCCCCAACGAAGCAAAGGCGGCCGTGATCGTTGTGCCTAGGTTTTCGCCCATAATCAACGCGGCAGCCGTCGGGTACGAGATCACTCCGAGATACGCCAGCGAGATGGTGATTCCCAGCGTCGCCGACGAGGACTGAACCGCCACGGTCAACAAGCAGCCGACCATCACGCACTTCAAAACCCCCAGGTAACTATCCGCTTGGAACTGCTGGAACCATTGTTCGAAGTTGGGATTGTCCTTGATCGTCGCACAAGCATCCTTCATGACCTCCAGTCCGAAGAACACCATCCCGATCCCCATGATGGCCAGCCCCCAATATTTCCAAATATCGGACTTGGAGAACAGATGAATGAAAACGGCCACTCCGAGGATCGGCAGACCATACTTGCCGATCTGCAGCACCAGGATCCACCCCGTGATGGTGGTCCCGATGTTAGCACCCATGATCACGCCAACCGCTTGGCTAAGTGTCATCAGGCCACTGTTGACGAAGCCGACGGTCATGACGGTGGTGATCGAACTGGACTGGACCACGCAGGTTACGAGGATACCCACCCCTAACGCCAGCAGGCGGTTCGTCGTGACCATGCTGATCAAACGGCGCAGGCTGTCCCCCGCCACGGCCTGCATCCCGTCCGACATGCTCTTCATGCCCAACAGGAACAGACCAAGTCCACCAATGAACTCTAATAGAAGCGCGAAAAATGCCGAAACTTGCACCGATTTACCTGCTGCGCTGATTGCTCAATGCGTCGCCTGAGTGATGTCTTCCAGATTCTGATTCCACACGATCGGATCCGCAAGGCCCAAAAGCGAATTTCGCCGGCGGTATCACCTAACGCAACCACTCGTCCCGATGCTGGGCGACAAAGTCGTCGTCGTTCAGATGGGGGTACGCTCGATAAACTCGATCGATCTCTTCAAGCTGACCGGGGCCGAGCGTCTCGTCCGGGTCCAAGCACCATCGCCCTTCCAACAGTCCTTGGCGGCACAACACCTCGTGTAGCCCCGCGATACAACCGGTGAAATCATTGGCCGCATCGAAAAAAGCCGCGTTTGCATCCGTGACCTCAACCGACAGTTGCAACAGCTCGGGGGTGACCTGCCCCTCGCGGCACCATTGAAACTGCTGGACGGCCCGCGCGGTCCAAACCGCCCAATGCCCTAGCAAGCCGCCTACGATCCGCCTTTGGCGGTCTCCAAAACGGTAGGGCGTCAGCAGATCGAGCACGATGTTGTCGTCGTTGCCTGTGTACAGGGCGATGTCGTCTCGCCCCGACTCGACCACCGCTCGCACTACGTCCAGCGTGCGATAGCGATGGAAGGGCGCGATCTTGATCGCCACCACATTTTCGATCTCTGCGAATCGCCGCCAGAAAGCATAAGAAAGAACCCGCCCCCCCACCGATGGCTGCAGGTAAAACCCAACCACCGGGATGATCTCGGCCACCGCTCGGCAATGGGCCAGCAGTGCTTCGTCGCTTGCATCACGAAAGGCCGCCAGACTGAGCAAACCCGCGTCGTAATTCAAGCGGCGCAGCAGGTGGGCTTCCTCGGTCGCCTGCCGAGTCTGCCCGCAGACGCCGCCGATCCGCACCAACGGGCGACCAGCACGGTCCATCTCCTCGGCGGCCAGCTCCAATACCGGCTCTAACAGGCCGACTTGGGCATCGCGGATCGCAAACTGGGTGGTGTGCACGCCAACCGCCAACCCTCCGACCCCAGCCGCAATGTAATACCGGCTGAGCGCCCGCTGTCGACGCTCGTCCAATTCTCGATGCCGATCCAATGCCAGAGGATGAGCCGGGATGACCACCCCCTGTTGTAAGAGAGCCATGCCCGCCGCACTTGCCATCAGCCACCTCAGCCATCTTCTCGGGTTTTCGTCTTGTAAAGTGGCGGTCATCACCGCCATCGCACAAGCCGCTGGATGAAGATTCGGCTTGCCCGCTGGTCCCCCATTGAAAACGGGAGCCACTTCGGCTGTCAAGATCCCGCGATGGCTTACGGAAATCTCTGCAAGGTCGACACGGGACGGAGCAGTTCCCGCCGCAGCTCTTTGGGCAGGTCGGAACGAGCCACGACCTCCGGGTCATATTGGGTCCACGTTTCTCGAATCGTGGTGGCTCGCACTCGACGCAAAACCCAACTGTCGTACCAAGTTGCCTCGAATTTGCCGCTGATGGGATCACGATGCGGGATTTGAGATGGATGGCGCAACATACGCCACGCGCGAACGTGGTACTGCCTGTCGCTGGGCGACCAATCGTAGAATAAGATCTGATCGAAGACATGCGTACCGTTTTCATCGTAACAATGGTTAATTTCGATCAAATCCACCGATTCCACCATCACATCTTCAAGTGGCAACGTGCCGCAGAAGATCAGCACCGCCGCTCCCACTGCATTAAGCGTCATGTTAGAGCCCACCTTTCGTTCCCTGATAAGCAACGTTCATCCAACAAACGAGCTGCTCCATGCTTACTTCATCGAGATGCTGCAGCGAACGGCGTACCACAACGTCCAGTCCTGCGATGCGGATTAGCCCCAAGTCCCGATGTAGACACGAGAAAGAAAAATTTGACGACAGCGCTGGGCAACCTGCCTTTCGCTTCGACCCGCTTCGCCTGCCCGTCAGTTCAGCTTCGATGCTGAGGATTGCGCATCATCACGGCATGAAACTGTAAACACCATGGGGGTTCCATTTATTCCTTGAGAGGGTAATTTAGGTAGATCAGACAGCACGCTTGGCAGGTGGCTTGGCGGGAAAGCCGATATTGACGTATTGAGAATTTGCTGTAGGATAGGGGTTGCAAAGTTCGTGTGTTTGTTATAATCACACTTTGAGGAGGCGATTTACGGATCAGGCCTTCACCCACCAACGAATCCTGCCATGTGACGTCGCCAAAAAATGGACTGAACGGCGACTTGCAAGGACAAGCGAAGAGGACCAGCGGATCAAGGATGTCCCCGAACCTGTTGATTCTGCGTTTCAGATCAACAGGCAGATTTACCTCCAGCCTTCCTGCCTAGATTCGGTTTCAAAACAATGATTGTTGCCCAAGCTTCCATGCGAGGAAGTGTCTTGAGCCCGCGTCACCTGGAGATGGTGCGTCAGGCTTACGTCACGGACGGACAGCTCGACACCATCTCCCTCGAGTTGGGCTACGGCTCCGTCGAAGATCTTCAGCGTGCCGTCGGGGATATGCTCGGAATGGAGTATGTCGACCTGACTTCGTTCCAAGTAGATCTATCGGTGCTCAAGGCCTTCCCTTTGCGATTTATCCACCGCTTCAGCATATTCCCTCTTGGCCGAAGAGATGGCTCTGTGCTGGTCGCTACAGCGAACCCGTTCGACTTGGCAGCGATCGACGCGGTCAGTGCGTCGATCAGAGACAGCGTGGTGCCACTGGTTGCGGTGCCGCATGAGCTGGCTCGGCTGGTCAAGACCCATTTGGGCGTCGGTGCGGAGACGGTGGACGATCTGGTCGCGATTCGTGATCAGGGCACCGACGGCGTCGAGATTTTGGAAGACGTGGAGTGGGATCGCTCCGAAGCTTCGGAAGCGGCGCAGGAAGCCTCGGTGGTACGGTTAGTCAATGAGATTTTGACCGAAGCGATCGAGGCTCGGGCCAGCGACATCCACTTGGAAGCGCAGGACGCGGGCATGAAGATCCGTTATCGGATCGATGGCGTCTTGCAGACGCAACCCGCCCCGCCGGCCATCAATCGGTTCCAGGCGGCCATTATCAGCCGTCTGAAGATCATGGCCCGCTTGAATATCGCCGAGAAACGCGTGCCGCAAGATGGGCGGATCAAGCTGCGGGTGTCGGGTCGCGAGATCGATATCCGCGTGTCGATGATCCCGATGCTGCATGGCGAAGGGATTGTCATGCGAGTTTTGGACAAGGACAACATGAACTTTTCGCTGCGCGGATTGGGAATGGATCGGGAGATCTACGGCCAGTTCAATAAGCTGATCAAGTTGCCGCACGGCATTATCCTGGTGACCGGGCCAACGGGTTCGGGAAAGACGACGACGCTGTACAGTGCGTTGGCCGAGATCAAAGACGAAAAGACGAAGATCATCACCACCGAAGACCCGATCGAGTATCAACTGGAAGGCATCAATCAGATCCAGGTCCACACCAAGGTGGGGCTGACGTTCGCGACCAGCTTGCGAAGCATTCTCCGGCACGATCCGGACGTCGTGCTAGTGGGCGAGATCCGCGACTTGGAGACGGCCGAAAACGCGGTCCAGGCATCCTTGACCGGGCACTTGGTGTTCAGCACGCTGCACACCAACGACGCGGCCGGGGCATTCATGCGTCTGTCGGACATGGGGGTCGAACCGTTCATGGTGTGCAGCACGGTCGAAGGTGTTTTGGCGCAGCGATTGGTGCGAAATTTATGCGATGAATGCTCCGAAGAATACGAACCGGACCCGTCGGACTTGCCCGACGACTTTCCGCACGATGCGTTCAACGGCAATGGGAACGGCATCTACCGAGCGGTGGGTTGCCGACACTGCCGAGGCACCGGATATCGTGGTCGAGCCGGCATCTACGAGCTGATGGTCACCAACGACGAGATCCGTCGACTGGCTTCGGAGCGGACACCGACGAACATCATTAAGCAGGCAGCCGTGCGATCCGGGATGAGGACACTTCGGCAGGATGGATGGCGCAAAGTCGGCCGCGGCGAGACGACAGTAGACGAGGTGCTGCGGGTGACGAAATTTGACTGACGAGCCTGATCATGCCTGAATTTGCTTACATTGCGAGGACGCTGACCGGCGAGGATGTCGCCGGAACCATCGCGGCAGCGACCAAGCGCGAGACCCTCAAAGCGCTGGCCGAACGATCGTTGTTTCCGATCAAAGTCCAGGAGAAACGGCAGGCCGCATGGTCGCGATCGCGACGGGTGGGCGCGCCCGTGCTGGTCTCGAATTTGACTCAGTTGGCCGACCTGCTGCAAAACGGGGTTCCGTTGCTGGAATCGCTGACCGTTTTATCGTCTCAGTGCCCTCATCCGGCGTTGTCGAAGATCCTGTCCGATGTGCGGGACCAGGTCGCCGAGGGGACGCCGTTGGACGAAGCATTGGGACAACACAGCGACATTTTTGGCGACTTGGCGATCAGCATGGTGCGAGCGGGCGTCGAGGGCTCGTTCCTGGAAGATGCTTTGAAGCGAACGGCCGAATTTTTGGAAAAACAACAGGAACTGAAAGCACGTATCACCGGCGCGATGATCTACCCGGCGTTTCTGGCAACGCTCAGCGGGGTGATCACCGTGTTGCTGATCGTCTTTTTTGTGCCGAAGTTCGCCGATTTGTTCGCGCGGCTGGAACAGGACGGTGGTGGCCTGCCAATACCAACGATCATTCTGCTGGGTGTCAGCGATACGCTGTCGCATTACGGGTTACTGCTGGGTATCGCGGCCGCTGGACTGTTCTTTTGGATACGCAGTAGGATAAGGACCGAACGAGGACGCCTGTTTGTCGATCGCTGGAAGCTGAAGATCCCTGTGTTCGGACCGATTTTTCACGGGTACGCCGTATCCCGATTCTGCCGCGTCCTGGGAACCCTCTTGCGCAACGGAGTACCCCTGTTGCGAGCGTTGGAAATCAGTCGTGATTCGGCGGGCAATCTAGTGCTGTCGGATGCGATTCGCGGCGCTGCCGAAAACGTTTCTTCCGGGGAAACACTCTCGGAACCCTTAGCCGGCTGCGGCTTGGTTCCTCGGCCGGTGATGGCCATGATCCGAGTGGCCGAAGAGGCGAACAATCTGGATGATGTGTTGGTAGGCATCGCGGACGGTATCGACCGGGACACATCCAGAAAGATCGACATCATGGTGCGGTTGGCCGAGCCGACGATGTTGCTGGTGATGGGGATGATGATCGGTTTTGTCCTGGTGGCCCTACTGCTGCCGGTTTTCGATACGATGACGACAATGGGCTGAGATCCAGCCGTTGAGTTTAAGACTACTTTTCGACTCGAAGGAGGAAAGAACGATGAAAGGAAGAAACATTCGCCGAACCCGACGTGATGGGTTCACTCTGACGGAAATGCTGATCGTGCTGGCGATCCTGGTGATGCTGGTCGCGTTGGTGGTGCCCGGGTTCCTGGGCGCTCAACGTCGAGCGGATCGCCAGAACGCGCAGGCGCAGATCGGACTGCTTCGCGGCGCGCTGGAACGCTACGCGATGGACACTCGCAACTTCCCGAACACCGAAGAAGGCCTGCAGGCGTTGATCTCCCAGCCCAGCGACCTGGAATCCGGCCCCGGCGCGTCTTGGGATGGTCCCTACCTGAGCACGGACGAGTTGCCGCGGGATCCGTGGGGCAACGAATACCAGTATGTGTATCCGCCGGAGCGTGGTTCCGGGGACTTCCCGGACATTTGGTCCTTGGGTCCGGACGGCGAGGATAACACCGACGACGATATTACCAATTGGAGCACAACCGCCGAGGGCGACAATGGCGATTTCGGGCCGGCCGAGAATCTCGATATCCGAGTGGACACCGAGTTTTAGGCCCGAAGATCGTACCGGTCGGTTTTCGGAACGGTCCGTCTTGCGATGAAATCATCCACGCCATTACGAATCCGCCACGCCTATACCTTGATGGAGCTGTTGATCGTCATCGCCGTGTTGTCGACGGTGATCGGCTTGGCGGTGCCGTCGTTGCGCAAGTTTTCGGAACGTGGTTATCTGCAAGATGCCGCTCGGCAACTGCGAGGCCAGTTGCTGAGCGCTCGCCTGCAGTCGATTGAATCCGCATCCAGCAGGTTTTTCTTTTACCAGGTGGACAGCGGTGTTTATCTGGTGACCGGAGCCGACGATGCGTTGAGCCTGATCGACGGATCGGGCGATCTTTTTTTGGGGGATGACGTGGCGGACGAGCCGGTCGAGTACGGGCGATCGGGGGACGAATCTTCCGACCAGACGCTGCCCTCCGACATTCGCTTCGTAGCGCGAGACATGCATTCGCTGGGGGGCGGTGCTGCCGATCAGCCCAACAGCAGGGGCGAAGGGGTCTGGTCCGAGCCGCTGATCTTCTATCCCAACGGCCGCGCCTTGAACACGCGCATCCGGCTGGCCAGCGATCGCTACTGGATCGAGCTGACCGTGCGCGGCTTGACGGGAACCATCCAGCTTTCACCAGTGCAACGGCTGGCGGAGTCATCCGACCTGCGTGGGGAGTCGTCACCATGAAGCCCCTGCGACGGCCAGGATTTTCGTTGATGGAGGTGCTGCTGGCGACCAGCATCCTGCTGGCCTGCCTGGTGGTGCTCAGCCAGATGGCGACCGTCGGACGCCAGCACGCCGAGGACGCCGAATCGTTGACCATCGCCCAACTGCTGTGCCAGGCCAAATTGAACGAGGTGCTGATCGGGGCTCAACCGCTGGCCGACCGATCTGCGACGGCGATCCCTGAAATGCCCGGCTGGACCTACGAGGTCCAGGTACAGTCCTTGGGGCAGTACGATGTGGCGGCGGTACGTGTGACCGTGGCTCCGGAACAGACCGACGGCCCGGGGCGAAGCCGCGGGAAACGCGCTTCGCTGCTCCGCTGGATGCACGCGCCGGATTTTGAATCGCAGTCGCGATCGGCTCCGTTTTCCGATGCGGCGGAATCCCCCGAAGCAGCGATCGGCTCGGAGGCATCCTCTTGGGTCGAAGACGGATGGGACCAGTGATGAAACGCGGCATTTACTCGCCGGCCAGGTTGCCCAGACGTCGATACGCCGCGTACACGCTGTTGGAGATGATCGTGGCCACGGCTTTGTGTAGCATCTTGCTGGTGGGATTGTGGACCTTGTTCAGCACCTACGCCAATCTGTTCGATCGAGGCCAGGCGCGCGTCGAACGGTCGCAACTGAGCCGAGCTCTGATGCAGCAGATCGCGGACGACCTGCAGTCGGCGATCCAGGACCCGATCCCGGGCTTGCCCGATCGTAGTTGGGGCGACGCTCAACGCCGCCGATTCGGATTCTCGGGAACGTCCAACGGCTTGCGGGTGGATGTCTTGCAGATCACGCCGCGACAAGGGAGTCGCATTCCGGTCGGGGCGGCGGGGCAACCAACCGATGCTCCTGCGGCGCGCGTACCCGAACTGCGGACCATCTTCTACACGTTCACCTCCGCCTCGTCCGCCATCGATGATCCTGAATCAGCAACCCCCGCAATGCCCAGCGGCCTGGTCCGCCGAGAACTCGATTTCGAGACGCCCATCGATAACCAGGATGAATTGGGGACCGGTCCGGCAACCGGTGCTTCGCTGATGGGAGGGTCCTCCTTCGAAGATGCTGATCAGCGAAGTACGCTTGATGGGCAGGATTCGAGTTCCACCGCTGCGGTGGACGACCGCTGGATCTGGGTTCCCGAAGTGGTTTCGGTCCAGTTCCGCTACTTCGATGGCGTTGGTTGGACGAGCAGTTGGAACAGCTTGCAACGCAATTCGCTGCCGGTGGCGGTCGAGGTGCGGATCGGACTGGCCGATCCGCCAGCGCCCGATCAGCCAGCGCCCGATCAGCCCGTCGCGGAACCGATCGAAGACCAGTTGGAAGAATCCGCCGCCCCGGTCAGGTCGTCGGTGACGCAACTGCAGATGGTGGTGGATTTGCCGGGATCGGCCGAATATCGCCGGCCTCGTGTGGTCCAGACGCCCGCGACCCAACCCGTACCCCGCGTTACCGCTCCGCGGATCGCGCCGCCGCGTTGGACCTCGCCGGCCTCCCCCAAACCGGCACCGCAGCGATCCGAAGACTGGTTAAGGACCTCCCGACCATGATCCACCGCCGTCATCATTCCGGATTCATCGTCTTGATCGTGATGGTCATCATCGTGATGCTCACGCTGGCCGGTCTGGCATTCGTCCTGAATCTGTCACTGGAGAATCAGGCGGTGCACGTGCAAGGCGATCAGCAGCAACTGCAGCAGACCCTAGCTTCGGGCGTCGAACTGATGCGCGGTTTTTTGGCACAGTCGCCGTCCGCACGCCAACAAGCGGGCGGCACGCATCAGAATTCCGCCGTCTTCGCCGCCGTGTCGCTCTCGCCTGATTCGGCGGCCAACGACGACACCCGGTTCAGCATCCTTTCACCACAGGACGAGACCGAAGCGTCCAGCGAAGTCAGGTTCGGGCTGCAGAACGAATCGGCTCGTTTGAACCTGTCCGTGTTGCTGGATTGGGAGCAGGACCAACCGGGAGCGGCCAGCCAGGCCTTGATGCAACTGCCCGGTATGACCGAGCCGATCGCGGATGCCATCCTGGATTGGATCGACGGCGACGATACGCCGCGGCCGTCGGGCGCCGAGGCGGATTACTATGTCGGGCGCGGCCTGCCCTATGAACCACGAAACGATGTGCCCGCCGTACTCGAGGAACTGCTGCTGGTGCGCGACGTCAGCCGCACCAGCCTGTTCGGCACGGATACCAATGCGAATTTTCGACAAGACAGCGACTCGCCCCCAACACTCCAAGCCGCTGGTGACACAAACAGCGGGCAGACGCCTTGGGCGCGATTGCTGACCCTGTATAGCGCCGAGGCGAATCGTACGTTCCAGGGCGAACCGCGGATCGATCTGAACCAAGACGAACTGCAGACCTTGCACGAGCAATTGACGAAGGCCTTCGATCAACGAACGGCCGATTTTGTTGTCGCCTATCGCCAATTCGGACCGCAAGCTCCAACGGTCGACGGGCCATCGCCCTCGGCAGCAGCCGCGTCGGGGGCCACATCGGGAGCGGCGGGCCCGTCAAGTCGCTGGGGTACCAAGCCGCCACCAGACGGGCAAACCGTCTCGCTGGATCTGTCCCAACCGGCGG
>SKVE01000775.1 GCA_007129635.1 Planctomycetaceae bacterium | reverse complement strand
TTTTTTGTGCTGGGCGGTCTGACTTCGACGACGGTGGCCGACGATGCGCCGGTCGGGCTCCAGCCGTTGAAGTACAACCATCCCGGTCTGGTCGTCGATCTGGGAGTCGGTCTTTGGGCCTGGCCCATGCCCGTGGATTACAACGGCAACGGCAAACTCGATCTGCTGGTGGCCTGTCCGGACAAACCGTCCAACGGCGTGTGGTTTTTCGAAAACGCGGGCGAGCCGGGGGAGAAGCTCCCGGTCTTCAAGCCGGGCGTGCGATTGGGACCGGCAACGCATAACATGCAGGTCTCGTACGTCGACGGCCAAGCTCGCATCCTGGCGCCGGGTGCCGAGCACGTTGATTTTCGTGATTCGTTCGAGAAGCCGACCAAAATCTACCCCCGCACGAACATCCACGATGCGTCGGGGCGCATCCGCGCGAATATGTGGCGGTACGTCGACTTCAACGGCAGCGGCGTCCACGATCTGATCGTCGGCGTGGGCGATTGGAGCGATCTGGTCTGGGACCACGCTTACGACGCTCAAGGACGCTGGCGCAACGGGCCTTTGCGCGGGTATGTCTATCTGATCGAGAATCACGGCACCGACGAAGAGCCTGACTATGGCGATACGCCCGTCAAGCTGACCACCGAAGATGGCAGCCTGATCGACGTCTACGGCTGGCCGTCACCCAACTTCGCCGATTTCGATGGCGACGGCGACCTGGACCTGTTATGTGGTGAATTCCTGGACGGATTCACGTATTTCGAAAACGTCGGCACCCGCGACCAGCCGCGTTACGCCGCCGGCCGCCGCCTGATCGGCTCGGATGGCCAGCCGCTGGTGATGCACGTCCAGATGATCACCCCGACCGCCATCGACTGGACCGGCAACGGCCACATCGATCTGATCGTCGGTGACGAAGACGGTCGGGTGGCGTTGGTCGAGCACACCGGCCAGATCCGTGACGGCATGCCCGTGTTCCATCAACCCGTCTATTTTCAGCAGGAGGCCGACACGCTCAAGTTCGGCGCGCTGGCGACGCCGTTCGTCGTCGACTGGGACGGCGATGGAAGGGACGACATCCTGTGCGGCAACACGGCCGGCAACATCGCCTGGTTCCGCAACCTGGGCCCTGGCGAGGACGGGTTGCCCAAATGGTCCGCGCCCCAGTTACTGGAGACGCCCGACGGCCAGCCTTTCCGGATCATGGCTGGTCCCAGCGGTTCGATCCAGGGACCGTGCGAAGCGAAATGGGGCTACACCTGCATGTCCGTCGCCGACTGGGATGGCGACGGGCACCTGGACATCATCTACAACTCGATCTGGGGCCGCATCGGCCTGCTGCGAGGCACCGGCGATCCGTTGCGAGTCGAACCGGCCGTGTTTGACACGGGGCTGCGCGAGTACCCGCCCCAATGGGCTTGGTGGCAAACGCCGTCCAGCGATGCGCTGACCCAGTGGCGTACCACACCGCTGGTGCTGGACTTTACGGGGGATGGCCAGTTGGATCTGGTCGCATTGGACCAGGAAGGCTATCTGGTTCTGCGGCCCGGCGGCGGAGCGGCGCAGCGGATCTTTGTGGACGAGGACAACCGGCCCTTGCGTCTGAACGAACGTTCGTGCGGGCGGAGTGGGCGTTCCAAGTTGGCCATCGTGGATTGGGACGGCGACGGGCGGCTGGACTTGCTGGTCAATTCAACGAACGCCACGTGGTACCGCAACTGCGAAGATCGCGACGGTCGGATCGTCATGAAGGAGATCGGCGTGCTGGCCGACCGCGATATCTCCGGGCACACCTGCAGTCCGGCTGTGGGCGATCTGGATGGCAGCGGCAAACCGGGGCTGGTCATCGGCGCCGAAGACGGCCGTATCTATTACATCCGACACCAAGATTGCAACCAATTCCCTCCCGAGCAGTTGGTCGCCCGGCCGCCGACGCCGCAGCCGGAGCCGAAATTCCCGGGGTTCGTCAGCCAGGAATTTATCTTCGAACGAGCCCGCTTTCCACAATGCCACGCCAGCACGCTGGTCGAGACCAGTCGCGGACTGGTCGCCGCCTGGTTTGGAGGCACGCGGGAAAAGCATCCTGACGTGGGGATCTGGTCCAGCTACCATGATGGCGGCAGTTGGACCAGTCCGACCGAATGGGCCAACGGGATCCAGCACCAGGATCTTCGTCATCCTTGCTGGAACCCTGTCTTGTTCCAGCCACCCGGCGACGCGCCCACACTGCTGTTTTTCAAAGTCGGACCCGACCCGCGCACGTGGTGGGGCGAGATGATGGTCAGCTACGACCGTGGTCGCAGCTTTCGCGACCGGCGCCGTCTGCCCGAAGGCATCGATGGCCCGGTCCGGTGCAAACCCATCCTGCTGCCCGACGGCACGCTGCTGGCCGGATCGTCCACAGAATACGATGGATGGACCGTGCATTTCGAGAAGGTCAACCTGATCGGCGGCCTGCCATCGGGCACTTGGCACCGGATCGGACCGATCAACACCCCAGAGGAATTCAATGCCATCCAACCCACGCTGCTGATTCATCCCGGCGACAAGTTACAAGCACTGTGCCGCACACGCGAAGGCGTGATTTCGACCAGCTTTTCCGAGGACCGAGGCCAGACATGGTCGAAGATGACGGGGATCGATCTGCCCAATAACAATTCGGGAGTCGAAGCCGTGACGCTGGCCGACGGTCGCCACCTGCTGATCTATAACCATCTGCCCGCTGGCGATACCGGTTGGGGACGGCGCAGCATGTTGAATCTGGCCATCTCCGAAGATGGGCTGACTTGGCGCAAAGTGGGCGTTTTGGAGCACGAGAAGGACGCGGAATTCAGCTACCCGGTCATCATCCAGACCTCCGACGGCATGGTCCACATGACCTGGACCTGGAAACGACAACGCATCAAACACGCGGTCGTCGACCCCACGGCGATCGTGCCCGGCGATGTCCTGAGCACCGAACCATGGTGATGATTGTCGGCTTCGCCCCTTTCGAGCAAGCCGCTCGGAGGGGCAAGCCCGACAGAACCGGCTGGTCATTCGGTCGGAGCGACTTCGCGAGCCAGTGCGGAAATCTTTTTGAACTCGGGTGTCCCTGCTACTTGAGTCCACTCGAACAAGGTCGCCTCGGTGGTCGTCAACACGGCCCCGGACAACTCCATCCGTCGCAGGCTGGTCTGAAGATCCAGGTCGAAACGCGAGCCGACGGCGTCGACCGGAACGTAGATGCGGAATCCGTCGTGCATCAGATCCATCACCGTCTGCAGCACGCAGACATGAGCCTCGATACCCACGACCAGGATCTTATTGCGCCCTGCATCCGCCCAGGGCTGGAACAAGCCCTCGCACTGGCCGCAACTGAACGTTAATTTCGAGGGAATTTCTCCCAACCGGTCGGCGATTTCCGGCACGGTCGCTCCCAACCCACGCGGATATTGCTCGGTGGCCGCCACCGGAATTCCCAACACTTGGGCCGCATCCAACAATCGTCGAACATTCCAGACCAACTTTCGTTGGTCGCGGATGTGCGGCAGCAGCTTCTCCTGAATGTCGATCACCAGCATGGCCGTTTCATCCTGCGACATCAGCTCGGGACTGCGCTGCAATCGAGTCGGTTCTTTCGTCAAGGTTGGGGATTCCATGCGTGATTCATCTCCTGCAGTCGAAAGCCGATCTTTGTCCGACCCCATCGCGAGGCAAGGCTGCCTCAGGAATCTTTGGCTCAGGGAACTGCTATTCTAACCGATATCGCAACGTTCCGCCGCTGGGCGTTGTCGAAAACCGACCTTTTTCGCTTGGTCGGCTCCAAGCTGGAAAAAGCCAGCGTGTCGGAGCCTGTAACGACGGATTCTCCGTCTTTCGGATGATTTTCTTACCTGCCCCTAGAGTTTCTTGGCATTTTCGAGGAC
>SKVE01000817.1 GCA_007129635.1 Planctomycetaceae bacterium | reverse complement strand
GTTTCATTTTTTTGTACAGCGTGGTGCGGTCGATCCCCAATTGCTCGGCCGTCGCGCCGCGGTTCCCATTGTTTTGTTGCAGGGTTTGAAGGATGATCTGTCGTTCGGGGCCTTCGAGCGCCTGTTTCAACGTAATGCCTCGCGAGGTTGGCATGTCGTCACGCGGAGCACGGAACATGGTCGGGGGCAGGTCCTCCAGCATGATCTGACGGTGCCTGCCCAACAAAACGGCCCGTTCGACCACGTTTTGCAGTTCGCGGACATTGCCGGGCCAAGCGTGGGCTTGTAGAGCCGACATGGCTTGGGCGGTGAAACCATCGACATCTCGACCGCTTTCGCGGCATATTTTCTCCAGGAAATGCTCGGCCAGCACCGGAATATCCGTAATTCGTTGACGCAGCGCGGGCAGTTCGATATTGATGACATTGACTCGGTAATAGAGATCTCGCCGGAACCGTCCGGATGCCACCGAATCGCTTAAATCCTCGTTGGTGGCCAGGATCACTCGCGTGTCGACGCGATGCGTTCTGATTCCGCCCACCTGTTCGAACTCGAATTCCTGCAGCAGTCGAAGCAGTTTTACCTGCATGCTGGGCGACGCCGTCGCGATCTCGTCCAAAAAGACGGTGCCTCCGTCGGCCTGCATGAACTTCCCGATTTTCGGTACGGAAGCGCCGGTGAACGCTCCGGCGACATGGCCGAACAATTCGCTTTCCAGCAACGTTTCCGGTAAGGCTCCGCAAGCGATTTCCACAAACGGTTGATCTGCTCGACCGCTACGGCGGTGGATGGCTCGAGCCACCAGCGATTTACCGGTACCGCTTTCCCCCGTGATCAAAACCGTCGCCTTCGTGTCGGCGATGCGGTGGATCATGTCAAAGACTCGCAGCATTCGACGATCGTGACCCACGATCGTCTCCATCCCCGTCCGTGGATCGACTGGGCATGGCATTCCATGATCCCGACTCAACTCTTGGCGTTGGGCCAGCGCCTGGTCGATGGCCAACTCCAGTCGCTCGTCCAACAACGGTTTGGTTAAAACGTCGCACGCGCCCCCGCGAAGCGCATCGGCCGCCGTGTTATCCGACATGTAGCCGGTCATCATGATTACGGAAGTCTCGGGGCAGATCTGCTGGCAATGATCCAGAACCTCGAAACCATCGCCTTCCTGCAATCGGATGTCGGTCACCACGATGTCAAAAACCGATTGGTCGATCCGCTTGATCGCTTCCGGTGCCGAACAGGCTTCCGCGACTCGATAGCCTTTTTCCCGAAGCCAGTCGGACATGGCATCCAGGACCAAACGGTCGTCGTCCACCAAGAGAAGAGATCCGAGTTTCATGTTCGCCTTGCCCTTTGCCATCGATTCCAGGTACCACCAGTATGTAGGTCATAGGTTGCACGGCGTCAACAAAAGGGCTAAAATAGGGTAATCGCAGCCAAAGATCGGCAGTGAGGGATAGGCGACTGCCTATTTGGGGGTTTTCGGAGTTATTTGATGGGGCGGGTAGTTTTGGCTTTCCAACAAATCAATTTTACTTCGAAGAAAAAACCTTTCCTGCCGCCTGTGTTTTTCCAGACCAGCACGTTATGATAACATGGCGTTTTGAGTAAAAGGATCTGGTTGTTTCGTTCAATGGGAGCAACGCGTGAGCATTAAAGTAGTTGTGGCCGACGATCAGGTGCTGATCCGTCAAGGGATCGCCAGCATGCTGAAGGGCCAGGAAATCGAGATTGTGGCGGAAGCCAGCAATGGTGTCGAAGCCATTGAAAAAGCGCTCGAGTATCGGCCGAACGTCCTGTTGATGGATGTGATGATGCCCGAACTTGATGGATTGGACGCTTTGGAAAAACTGCGGGACCAGTCCCCTCAGACTCGTGTGGTGATGATGTCAGCATACGACAATCCGACTTACATGGCACGATCGGTCGCTTTGGGTGCCGATGGCTTTATTCTAAAGGACTCGACGGCCCAAGAATTTTCATCGGCCATCCAACGAGCCGCCCGCGGTGAAGCACCACCGCTGGAGGGTGCCTTGAGCAAGATCCGGGATCTGCTGGGCAAGCGATTGGACCCGGTTGCCGACGATGTGCCGTTGACGAAGCGCGAGTATCAAGTGCTGCGTCATCTGGCGTTTGGGTTGAGCAACCGCGAGATCGGACGATCGTTAAGCATCAGTATCGAGACCGTCAAGGAACACGTGCAGAACATCTTGCGGAAGCTAGATGCGGCGGACCGGACCGAAGCGGCCGTTTGGGCCGTGCGACGTGGTCTGGCCTAGAATCATCGGCCCAAGGTGCAAGGACGCAATCTCGCAGGTTCGATCTAGCTCGACCGATGCCCATGGGGATCGGTCGAGCATCGGTCGTCAGTTTGCGCGAGGGTGAGCACGATTGTAGACCTCGCGCAGGCCTGCCGTGCTGACGTGGGTGTAGATCTGCGTCGTCACCAGGCTTTTGTGCCCCAGCAGTTCCTGCACGCTACGGATATCTGCACCGCGGTCCAACAGGTGGGTGGCGAAGCTGTGGCGCAGGGTATGCGGAGACGTCCGTAAATCCAGGCCGGTGATCTTCAGGTATTTTTCCAGCATCCTTCCGACGCTGCGCGTGGTCAAACGCCGTCCGAAGCGATTGACAAACAGGGGCATCTCCGGACCTTTTGGCTGATCCGAGGCGACTTTCCGGCACCCCTGCCATCGTTGGATCGCTTGCAGGGCGAACGAACCCAGCGGGGCCAGTCTTTCACGCCGGCCTTTTCCACGGATCCGCACCAGCCCTCCTTCGAAGTCCAAGTCGCCGTCATTGATCCCCACCAATTCGCTGACTCGCAATCCGGCCGAATACATCGTTTCCAGGATCGCTCGGTCGCGCAGACCGGACGGGTCGTCGCTGGGCGGACTATTCAGCAGTGTTCCGATCTCTTCGGTGGTCAGGAAATGGGGCAGATTGCGGTCCGGACGAGGATTGCGCAACGGTTTTGCCGGATTCGTTTGCGCGTAGCCTTCGCGTTGTGCGAAGCGGAAGAAGCTGCGGAGCGAGGCCAGTCGGCGGGCTACCGAGGTCTTTGCGTAGCCGGCCTCGTGCATGGCCGCCACATAGCCGCGCAGATCCAGAGGCGTGATTTCCCCCGGCTCAGGCGTGTGGCCAAAGCTTTCGGTCAGGTACTGGTCCAACGCCGTCAGGTCCTCGCGATAGGACTTGATCGTCAGCTCGGACGAATTGCGTTCGACCAGCAGATAACGCAGAAATCGCGAAATCGCAAGCTGCATCTCAGGCGGCTTCCCGATCGTCCCGATGATCGAAATGGTTGTCGCTGGACAGTGGCATCCGAAACCGATCCGACAGATCCAGACCTGGGGAACTGATCTTCTTTCGTTCGGCCCCTGTTTGCCGAATCTTCTGACTCATCACCGCCGCATCGTACCAGGTGAAGCTCAGCTCGGGGTTCGCTGCATAACGCCCGATCTGCCGTAGCGTCTCGACGCGGTTATCATCGTCGAACAGGAAGACATAGCGTTCTTCCCCCTTGACCAGTGCCAAGACATTGATTTCCGTGGACACGGTTTTGAGCCCCCCCTCTGATCTGCTGGTCCGTCTGGGTCGTCGGTCGTGCATTGCCTACCGGACTTATCGGCATCGGAACCGATGTCACAACACCCGCGTTCGACAGACGGCCGCAGTTATGCTCGACGCATTCACTGCATGGTAAAGAGAGGGCGGATACGAAGAAATTGCGGACCGATTAGGGGATGGCTTGAAGGCCTTTGGTAAGCGGATAGGAGACAAGATTCTGCGAGAACAAACCTGCTTCTGCCGATCGCCTTAGCACCGTTCGAGAAATAACTGACGCACTTTCTGCCCCCGCACCCTGCCCTCTCCCACGAGGGGCGAGGGAACAT
>SKVE01000964.1 GCA_007129635.1 Planctomycetaceae bacterium | reverse complement strand
GCCGAACGGTGAACGGTGGACCCGCGCCGAACGGTGAACGGTGGACCCGCGCCGAACGGTGAACGGTGGACCCGCGCCGAACGGTGAACGGTGGACCCGCGCCGAACAGTTTTGTTACCGCCTCTTACGTCGGCTGCGGCACGCACCTCGGAGCGGATGCTATCGAAACATGCGGGCCAGCAGCAGCAGGGCGGATTGAGCCAGGTCGCTGAGCATATCGTAGGAACGATCGGGTCCCAAGGATAGCCTTACTGGTTCCAAGGACGCAGGACGCGACGATGGCGATGATCGAGATCTTTCGTCGGCCATGGCCAATCGACGGCGTGCGCGATCATCGGAACTGCTGAGCCGTGCCAGATCCTGCAGCACCTGTTCCCGACCGCCGCTGCGTACCCAGATCATCAGTTGAGCCAGTTCGTCGGCGTCGAACCAGATGCCATGCTGGCCGCACAGGTCGACGATCACCCCGCTACTGCGACCGATATTGCGTCGTACCATCAGTTGGCCACAGACCACGCACGCTCGGTATCGCGGTCCAGGCTGTTCGGTAATCGATGGAACGCGACCTCGCGGAACGTTACCGGTTTGGGTTTCCTGCCGGTCCATCAGCGAGCTGAACGTTTCGAGTCCCAGCCAGAGCCCAGCGCACACCTGGCATTCCAAGACGGTTACCTGATAGGCGGTCAGTCGGCGGTTGACCAGCGATCGGGCTTCGCCACAGACGGGGCAGTGATGCTCGGTCTGCTCTCCGGCGATCTGTTCCGGAGCGATGGGTGTCGCGCAGTGATGGCAGAATCGAGCCCGATCGCTGACCCGTGCCAAACAATTGGGGCAGACCGTATGAAGATCCTGTTCGTGGATGGTAAAATCCGCGCCGCAGTGGGTACAGGAACGCGCTCCGCTTTCACGCGGTGCTCCGCATGACGAGCATCGGACCACGGCGGCCGACAGGCCTTGGGGCTGACGCACGGTGATCTCGGTGCCGCAGTGGCAATGGAAACGCTTTCCAATCTGGTCACCGCGAGCTTGGTACTGACGCTGACATTCCGGGCAGGCTACGATCAACCGCATCGGATTCGCCTTGTCGTAGGGGAAGGGACCGCCATCAGGGGCTCGAGAAGGCCCGTCGAAGCAGGTCCAGGCTTTTAGGGATCGCCGTAGGGTGGTCTTCACGGCCTTCGTACTCCAACGAGATGTAACCCGAGTACTGGTGCTGGCGCAAAAGTTCGGCGATCCGCGTGTAATCCAGATCCAAGGTATACCAGGTTCCGCCGCCGAAATAGGTCTTGGCTTGAACCAGCACGGCATGGGCGGCGATTTGCTCCATCTGCTCGTAGGGGTTCTCCAGGAAGTTTCCGGTATCCAGGGTGACTTGAAGCCAAGGCGAATCGATGGCATGGACGATCCGCATCACGCCCTCGGCGGTGCGTCCCAGCCCCCAATGGTTCTCCAGGCCCAACGTCACACCGCACTGTTCGGCCCGTTTCAAGCATCGCTGCAGGCTGTCGATCACCCACCGAAATCCATCGTCGTCCGAGTAACCTTCCAGACGCGGTTCGATGCCTCGATGCTCCATCAATTCATCGAAATCGTCGATCGTCCCCCAACGTCCCGTGTTGACTCGCATCGTGGGGATTCCCATGGCGTAGGCTAATTCGATGCAATGCAATGTATGGTCGACGTTCTGCTGCCGCACGGCCGGGTCGGGTGAGACGAATCCCTGATGGATCGAGAAACCGCACAGATCCAAGCCGTTGATGAAGGCGCGTCGCTTTAGCTTCTGCAGGTAGTGGTTGGTTTCACTTTCCATCTGCCGATGCAGGATCTCGACGCCATCGAAACCCGCTTCGGCGGCCAGGTCGATGCACTGTTCGATCGACAACTTGCTGTCCGCGTCGTAGCGCCAATACGAGTAGGTCGAAACGGCGATTCGATTCCGACGGGAGGAAACCGGTGCGTCATTCGGAGAGTTGGCGGCGGCACCCGTGGCGCCGAGTCCCGTGACGCCAGCGGCCGCTGTTGAAGTCAGAAACTGACGACGTGGTACGCTCATGAGGCACTCGACTTGAAGAGGAAGAAGTTTGCTGAGTAGAACCATCCAGCCCGCCTGTCATTCTACGCAAACGTTTTGACATGTATAGACCAGCTTGCACAAAGTCGGCCATGTTGGAAACCGCGTTTAGCACCCGGCCACGTATTTCTTGGTGGAATCGGCGGAAAGGGTGTCGTGAGTCGTTTTCGGACAAACCGCTTTCCATATGGTGAATCGTGAGCCGAAAACGACTCCCGCCCCAGTTGCCTTCACTCGTGCGACGCGATCTTGATTGACAAAAAACTCCTGGCCGCGTGCTTACCACGAGGAAAAACTACTCGGGGCGAGCCGGTCGCGTGCCAGCGTAGTACTCGGCGATGCTCTTCATCAGAATCGCACCAGCATCCAGGCTCTTCTGCTTCGACGTCCAGTCGCCCGACCCTTCGCACAGGATGCTGGAGACGCCAAATTGCAGGAACGGTCCATTGTTCCAGTGCGAGCCATTGCCCGGCTTGGCTCGGGTGGCCAATGGCTTGACCAATTTGCCAGGATCGTTTTCCAGCAGCATGTCTTTGAACTCTTGCCAAGGCCCAAGGATCGAGCCCATTTCGGGGCCCGGCAGCAGGATCGGCTCGACCGGCCCGCCCCACGTATGCATGCTCCACACGGTCGCCGGCGGTGATTCGGTAGCCATCAACCGTTCCAGGTCCTTCTGCACGATGTACGCTTCATGAGCTTGACGCTCGGGATCGGCTCCGCCGGGAAAGTACGAGCGGTTCATGTCCACCCCTTGCCCATTGACGCGGTACCACCCGTTGGATGGTCCGTCGGGGCTGGTCATGAACACGAAATGACAGACGCTGCGCTGACGGAAATCGGCGCCAGCGTCACTCAGCAGCCAGTCGACCATGCCGGCCATGCGCCACTGGGCGTTGTGCTCACCCGGATGCTGGTTGCCGATCCAATGCCCCCAGCGTACCTCGGGCGGGTGCGGACTGTCCGGATCGGTGATTTCCAGTCGCAACAATTTCCGCTTGCCCAGCGAGTTCCCCAGCATGTGGAGTGTTGCATGAGGATGCGTGGCCCACCCGTCCTTCAGGTCCACCATCTCCTCGTATGACATGGGCACTTGTGCTCCGAAGTAGACAACGTCTTCGGTGAACTCGGGAAAGAACAGCGAATCGCCTCGCCGATCCGGAGCATCGGGCTGACGCCAGCGGATCGGCTGCCAATTCCGAGCGTCGTAGGACCAGGTCGCCGAATTGTGATTGAAACGATAGGCGTCCCCCCCGGTAAATTCCACATCCAGCCGTAGCGTGTTGCCCTGTGCGTTTCGCAGGATCTCGAAATACAACATGTTGCACCAGGTGGGTTGATTCGGTGCATGCCCCAGCGAGATCTTGAAATGATTGCGTTCCACCCGTTCGATCGTTGCCCCTTGGGACCCCAGCGGGCCATCGAATTTAAAGTCCTCGACCGAAAGTTCGCCCGCAGCCACCGATCCGACCGACCCGCTGACGACCAGCGATAACGCCAACAACGTCAGGGCCCAACAACCGGCTGTCCAAGCAATCGTCGATTTCCTCATGGCAGATTTCCTCCTAGGTTTCTGATTGGTCATCTTTTTCTCAGCACCGTCGATTATAACAACTCGCCCCAGGAAAACTTCAAAAACAAAAGGTGCCACCCATCTATCTATTGACAAAACCGGTTGGTTGATTAGAATTCAGGAAATCAGGAGACATACCATGGGACGAACACTACGAAGTG
This sequence comes from Planctomycetaceae bacterium, assembly GCA_007129635.1. Lineage (GTDB taxonomy): Bacteria > Planctomycetota > Planctomycetia > Pirellulales > Pirellulaceae > SKKK01. Next base: position 99 of record SKVE01000964.1, on the reverse strand, counting down.
AGCAGTTTGACGCGGGTGAGATTTGTACTGTACATGCGTTTCAGCGCTGTGTCCGCAAGGCATTTTTGGCTGGACGAGATGACCTAACGGGTATCGATT
>SKVE01000836.1 GCA_007129635.1 Planctomycetaceae bacterium | reverse complement strand
CCGTCGATCAGGGGATTTTCATCACGATCAGCATGGCCACGGCAAATCCCAGGACGGCCAGCCCTTCAGCCAATGCTACGAACAACAGGCTGCGAGTCAGCAGTTCCGGGTGCTCGGCTGCCGAGCCCAACGCGGCGGAGCCGATCTTGCCGACCGCGAAACCAGCCCCCAGGATGCTGACCGATGCGGTCACGGCGGCGGCGGTCGCCAGCCCGACGGCGAAGTAGACCTCGGTCATCGAAACCGTCCCCTGCCGGACGGTCGGATCGATCGTCGCCTCGTGATCTGCGGCCGGTACCACGGAGCCAATCAGCAGCATACCGGCCAGGATGGCCCCTGTTATCAGACCCCTTCGTTGCATCACGTCACCTTTACCCTTTCTTGTCGAAGAAGGAGAACGGCCTGAATGGCAGGCCATCTCCCGCGAAGAACTTCCCAAAAAACTCATAATACTCCAAACGCAAGACCTGGACGGCCACGACCACGCCTTCCAAGATCAGGGCGATCAGGTTTCCGATCACCGCGATGATCACGTACAACACCAGCCCGATCCCCGGCGTATCTCCCACGGCATCGGCGATCGCGAACGTCGCCATCAGGATCGCCGCATGGGCCATCGCGTACGCCGCCAAACGGACGAAGCTGATCGTGTTGGCCAAGTAAGACAAGACCGCTTCGAACGCCTCGATCCACGATTCCACGAAGGCCACCAGCAAGTTATCCGAATGGGGCTTACGCCCGGCCAGTACGCTAAGTGCATACTGTACGGGTTCCTTGATGGTCATCGCCAACAGAGGCAGCGTGATGGCCACCACCAGCACCAATCCGGCCAGGCCCATGGCGTCCAGCATCGAGTAGCGGACGATGAACAACAGACTGCCCCAGTAAAAGATGATCCCCACGACGCCGAATTTATCCAACAGCCCTCCGACGATATCGCCGCGGCGGAACATGTTGACGATGTTCATCACGATCCCCGAGCTGACGATCAGCACGCCGACGCCGATGGCGGCCATCATCAGGGTCACGGGATCGTCCAGCGGTTCGTGCCAGATCGCATAGTGATGCAAGGCCGGCAGGCCAAAGTAGCTGCCGTAGATGAAGCCAAAAAAGATGCTGGACACCCCAGCCATCATGACCAGCACCCCGTAATCTCGTTTCTTTTCGTCACGCAGCAACAGCATGGCGCTCAGCCCACCGATGGCCAGCAGGGCTCCGTGGCCGACATCTCCGAACATGACCCCGAACATCAGCATGAAGGTAATCGCTACCATCAGCGTGGGTTGGACATCGCGATAACCGGCCAAGCCGTATCCCGCGACCAACGCAGAAAAGGGCCTGAGCCAAGGCGGTTGCCGCATCAACACGGGGATCTGGTCGCTGGGGACATCGTCCGGTTGTTCGATGCGGATCACGCAGCGGTCGCCGGTCACCTGCTTCAACTGTTGCTGCAGCGACTCGGCATGTTCCGCAGGCACCCAACCGGCGATCAACACGGCCGTGCTGGTCCTGGCAAAATTTTGCTGAGCCTGAAGGACCGTAAATTCCTCGCGCACCGCCTGCCGCAGTTTGGCCAGTTCGCCAGCCACGCTACGCGCGAAATCGTGCTGCTGCTCTTGCACCGTTTCCAGCTCGACGGCCAATCGGCGTTGTTCCGCGCGACTTTCGTCCGCCAGTTCCTTGATATCGGTGCCTTCTTTGGTCGGCGGTCGCTCGTGTTGAAAACCGGCCTCGCGCAGCATGGTGTCCAGTGCGAAACGACCTTTGCGGCTGGTCACGGCCACGATGGGCCGCCGGTCGCCCCGCAGTTCCAAAGGCAGCAGCACCACATTCTCGTCGGTCGTGCGCCGCAACGCCTCGAAGTTCTGGTCCGGTAGCGTACCGATGGAAAAATGCAGGAATGCGAACTTGGCCAGTTGTTCCAGCGGCAGGTCCAGATCTTCGTAGGCCGCAAGCTGGTCCAGCAGCATCGTCACGCGGCTCCACTGCTGTTCCAGTTGCGCGCCGCGTCGAGCGATCTCGTCGGAGGTCCGTTCGATGCGAGCCAGCCGCAAGTCTACCTGGTCCAAGGTCATCGCCACTGATTCGCCCACCGGCGGGACCTTGGGGATGCGCAGCACCCGGATCAACGTTTCGACTCGTTCCGTCAATTCTTCGCACGTCGCCAATGCCGGGCTCTCGTCCAACGGCGGGGGTTCGGCGTCCGGCAGATCCGACTCGGTGCGAGCCAGATGGACGACACCGGCGCGGCCCAGCCCGTACAGCAGGGCGCGCTCGTCCCGCTTCAACACCATCGCGCTGACGCGAACCATCGGTTCGGGACTAAACATGAATCGCCTCCGTGTTGCGAGGAATCAGGCGTCTGCGGATCGCATCGGAAGGCATATGGGTTCGAATTCCTTCGGACAGGGTAATCAAGTTGGCAACCTCGATGCGGCGGATCGCGGCAAACGCCACCACCGCGCCTAAGCCCATGTGATTGCGTCGGAAAGCTCGTCGAGCCAGCCGATGATAGCGATTCCAGGCTAGGGATTCCAGCATGGCTGCATTGCAATCTGCCGTGCCCGACGCATAACGGCCCTCGGCACATGGCCACGTATCCAGCATCAGGCTACTGACCAGGCCGACCGCGTCGCTCAGCGTGTCCGCGTCCAGCATCTGGAGAAACCGGTCGAGCGAGATTCCACCGCCGGATACGTGAAACATTTCCAAACTGTCCCGTCGCAGTCCGTAATGAAAGCAGCCACGAGCCACCAGCATCAGATGGAACGTGTCGACTTCCTGCTTGGCAATGATCAGTGAATCGTTGCGAGCCGTGCCCGGCATGGCTCGCGTCCGCTTCAAAAGCTCGTGAAAGTACGTATGATCCAAGGCGGCTTCCAGCACGACCGGGCTGGGCTCTTCGTCATAGGCCGGCGCAAAATCGGCCAGTCCGTCCCGCAGCAGTCCCTCAGGGGCGGCCATCGCAAACGATTCGGCGTCATCCGCCGCTGACAAGGCCTCGAAGTCCAGCGACAGGTCGTCGGGCAGGGGCACCAGATAACGCCGCGCCACTTCCAAGGACTTGCCCGTTGTAAAGGCTCTCGCCATCACCTTCAGATTCTCGATCTGGCACCGGACACGCATCCAAGTCATCAAAGCGGAACCGGCGCCCGTCAATTGTGCGGCAAAGTCACCCAGTTCCTGCACCATTTCGTCGATCAACCCATGCTGGAAATCGATGACGGTCGTAAATCGCGTTCGAGGACTCACGGCACGCACCAGATCCGCCATGCTCCGCAGACGGCACAGCGCATCCAACTTGTCCGCCTCGGCGAACTGCCCGCGTCGCCCATGTAATCGGGCCACCAGGTAATCGAGATTGGGCAGGGGTGCTGTGGGCATAAGGGTGATCGATCTCTGCGTGCTAGGCCGTCCCGCTCACACAACGCAATAAGGCTTCCGTCAAACTTTGCAAAGCCGCATCGTCCAATCCGACCGTGGATTCAATCTCGTGCGTCGCCTCGTCCAGTTGTCGTTTTCGCTCCTCGTGTGCTTCGCTGCGAGCTGTCTCGACGATCGCATGCGCTTGCTCGGCTGTCTCGTGCTGCAACTTCTGCACCAATTCGTGAGCTTGCCGACGAGCCTCGTCCCCGATCTTCGCCGCTTCGGCTTCGGCATCTTCCAGAAGATGGCTGGACTGCTCCTCGGCCTCCAACACCATCTTCATCACATCGGTCATCGGCATTTCGGTCGGCACGGTCACTCCTCCGAATCGATCAGATCAAGCAGCTCGGACGACGTCTTACAGTCCAAAGCCTTGCGAAAAAACCCAGGAACCTCGACCAGCCGAGCCACCTCGACCAACGTCCGGAGATGCGACCCGGTCGCTGCCGTGCTGGCCAGCAACAGCACCACGAAAT
>SKVE01000284.1 GCA_007129635.1 Planctomycetaceae bacterium | reverse complement strand
CGCTCTTCCTGCTTGGGAACCATGCGGTCTTCAGGTCCGACGTACTTGATCATGGACAGATCGATCATCTGGACCATCGGCTCGTTGCGCGACGCGCCCCAGGCTCGACCTTTCTTCATGTTGAACAACGCGTGCGCCGCGCAACTGAATCCCCGCGTCACACTGCCGATGCACCAGCCGGCGTTCGGCGAAAAACCGATCTCCATCAATGCCGTGTTTCCCGAACCGACCACATTGACGCCGACGTAGGATCGTCCTTCGGCCTCGCGCCGCGCGTGGAAGTACTTCTCCACGGTTCGTTGGAATTCGAGATAAACGCCCTGAAGACCGAGTTCCTCCTGCTTCAGATGAATCGGCTCGGCACGCGGGTCGCTATCGATATGTTGGGGCTGGCCCATGCCCATCACCGGCCGCCCCGCGTCCATGTACTCGTCGACCAGGGTCTTGGCCATTTCATCGACCGTCTTGCCCTCGACGCGCGCCCGCTCCAGATACTTGTTCATCATGTACCCATGAGCAGCACCCGGACCATGCACACCGCCAAAGGTTGTGATCGCTGCGGCGACGGCACACGGCAGGTTCGGCCGGCCCGTGATCACCCCGATCGCACCGACCGCCGAAGGCGACATGGAATGTTCCATGAAGACCCCCATCTCGTAATCCAGCATCTTCTCTTCGTTTTGCGTCGGGATGCGGCCCTGGAACAAGACGAACAGGGCATCGCAGAACGAATACCCCTCTTCGGCCAGATCGCTTAAATTGTACCCGCGCATGACCGTCTTCTCTTCGGTCTTGTAGGAGATCGCGGTCTTCCTCTCCAAGGCCGGTTCTCGATCCATGGCAATCGTCCTTTCCGTCTGTTCTATTGAATTCCCCTGCGTATTCCGACGTGGTTTGCGACGCCAAGTCTAAAGCACGGTCCCATCGCGATCAACCGGGGGCGCCACCATGCTGGGTGCATGCGGGGTCGATCCACCCGGCAAAAAATCACCTTTGATTTTTACGATCTGCGGGACAGGACCTAGAGGACAAAGGGATAGCGAACTGAGGTAGGCTGCACGGTGATCGCCCTGTCCGGCTCGGTGGGACAGGCGACTTCACACGCGCCGCAACCGTTGCAGCGGTCCAGGTCGACGCGTGGCTCGGTGGTGTACTCGATCTCGCAGAATTCGTACCGGATCGCCTCGTAAGGGCACTCGTGGCGGCAGATCGAGCATTCGCGTCCGTCGCCCAACCAGCACAGGTCGATATCGACGTGCGGGATTCCGATGCGAGCCTGCAGTTTATCGTCCAGCGTCCGACGCGATAGCGCGCCGCTGGGACAGACTTCGGTACAGGCGACGCAATCGGCGCGGCAGTAATCGCTGTCGAATCGGATTACCGGCGCCAGCAGGCCGGCCAAGCCGCGTTCCATGCCATCGGGATGGATGATGTGCGTGGGACACACACGCGAACAATTGCCGCAACGGAGACACAATCCCAGGAAGTCCGGGTCATCGACCGCGCCCGGCGGCCGCAATGGCGTGGGAACCCGACCGCGCAGGCTCCCAGCCAACGACGCCCAGACGGCGCCCAGCGACAGTCCCAGGACCGTTCGTCGAGCGATCCGGTGACTCGGACTGCGGACTGCTGGCGGTTCGAGGCGGCGAGAACGGTTCCACCAGCGTTGGGGTTGAGCCAACAGATCCTGCAAGCCGCCCAGCGGGCAGACGTGTCCGCACCACAGATTCGGCCACAGGAAACTGATCAACACCACCAGCGGTACACCGGCCACGGCCAGCCACCAGACGGCGTCCCACGTCGGATCGCCCAGCCGGAAAACACTGGCCAGCAACGCCAGCGGGTCCATCCACAACAGCATCGGGTAACCCAAGCACGCGCCGCCCAAAGTCAGCAGGGCAACCCACTGCCCGAACGCCGGCGCCCGAGCATAAGGCCGACCGCAACGACGTCCCAGACGGCTGGCGCTGTCGGCCCCCAACCCCGTAGGACACGCCCAGCGGCAAAACCAGCGGTGGCGGACCAGCGCGACCAGGCCCACCAACAGCCCGATCCACACCATGGCCGGGACAGTCCACGTGGCCAGCACGGCAGAAGCCGCAACCAGCGGGCTGAACGAGGGAACCACGACCAGACCGTGGGTCCCAGCCGCCCACGATGCTAACAACGCAATCGCTGCCAGCAGACAGACGATCCGCACGCCCCAGCGAACGGACGAAGCATTCCAGCGCACTGCTTTCATCGATTCAACCCAGGTACGCGTCCTGCTCCCGCAGCAGTTTCTGCACCTTGGCCACTTCGACCTCGCGCGGCATGCAATCATCCGCAGCGCACACGGCCGCTGCAACCCCCGCAGCGTGCCCGGTGACAAAGCAGTTGGGAATCAGACGCACCAGGTCCGCCATCCGCATCTCGGCGTCAATGCACCGCCCGGACGCCAACACATTGTCGACCGTCCGCGGCAGCAGCGATCCGTAGGGGATCTGCCACTCGTCGTGCTGGCCATTCTCCGAGCCGCCGACGCCCACAACATCGGGAAAACGTTTTCCAGCCCGCAGGTCCTCGCGAGTCAGCGTGTGCAGGCCGTGCAGCACGCGCGTGATCCGCACTCCCACCTGCGGCGCGGTTTCGGTCAGATAGACCTGTTCGTAGCCAGGAACTTTCCGCGTGCGTTGGATGTTCTGCCAAATGAACTTGCGATGGTTCAGTTCCATCCGAGTCAGCGTGGCCACGCACAGCCCATCGACCTCCGGGCCTCGCATGTTGACCCAATTCACCCCAGGCACGGGGGTCACGCCGCCCAGCGGACGCGGCTTGGGCGAAAGCTTGGCCCGCTCAGTATCCACCCGGTCTAAATTGGCGATCCGCGTGACCAACCCGACGTTATGCGAGCGGTGTTCGAATTCGGCGCCCGCTGCCGCGAATAGATCGCCGTCGCCGGTGGCATCGATAACCACTTTGGCCAAAATCGCCTGGCGTCCTGATTTGCTCTCAAACACCGCGCCGCGCACCGCGTTGCCTTCCATGATCGCATCGACGCCCCAGCAGTGCAGGAACACGTCGATCTTGGCCTCGTCGACCATCTCGACCATCAGGTACTTGGTCGCTTCCGCATCGACCGTCGGATTCGCTCCTCGCCGCCGGTTGACGATCGCGCCGTCCATCTTGTCCAGCCGCCGCATCATCTCCTCGCCGATGCCTTGGCAGACCTGTTTGCCCCCCGTGACGATATGCCCCAGGATCAGCAGCACCAGCCCGCCCGTCCAAAGACCGCCGAAGTGTCCATAACGTTCCACCAGACACACATCGGCGCCGGCCCGCTTGGCCGCAAGCGCCGCACACACGCCCGCCGACCCGCCGCCGATCACCAGCACGTCGGTAGTGTGTAAAACGGGCAATTCTCGTTGCGGCTGGATCACACGGCCATCGACGATCCCGGGGTTCGCCCGGCCTTCCTGGACCTTGTTGCTGGCGATAATCGAACTCTGGAAACCACTCTCTTGAGCCGCCGCCCGGTTGCCAGGCAACGCGGCCGCACCGGCGGCCAATCCAGAACCTCCCAAAATACGCAACCAGTCACGTCGGTTGATCGAATGGCTCATCCTCAGGACTCCTTAGATAACGTGTGTCAAACCGAGCACGGCAGGTGTTACGGCGGCATCCTGGCGGTGCTCGCCAGTGTCTACGTCTATCATGCCAGAACAGGCTGCTGGATACAACAAGTCGGTGAATAACGTTAGGTGCCACCCATCTATCTGGCAGGGGTGCGGGTACCGTTTAATCTGCCGTTGCTTCAATCAGGGGGCGATTCGCACTGGTCGCGAGGTGAAGAGGAAGCCAATCCGCTTACATCGGCCACCAGATTTCCTTAGACCCTGTCTGGCTCATCGGGAAAGAATGGGGCG
>SKVE01000773.1 GCA_007129635.1 Planctomycetaceae bacterium | reverse complement strand
TTTTTCGGAAAACGAATCCCGACCCCTTCTGCGACCCTAATTCATTTTCCAGTCCGTACAGCCTGCGATTTCAGTCCGAAGTCAACTCGAGGGGAATCGTATTTCTTCCCGATTCGACGGTGACCTGGATGCCCGATTCGCGAGGATTATTATACTTCTGCGGCACGACAAAGGTCGTCTTGGGGGCCGACGCGTACTCGTTGGTTGGCACATAAGGGACACCCGCCTGCTCGGCTTCCTCTTCGGACATGGGCGTCTCGACGATGGTCTTGACGACTCCCACATGGTATTCGCCCGGCAAAGTTCCGCCTTCGTGTACAGCAGCCAACTCTCCGGTCACCGTTGCGGTCAGCTTGTAAACGCCTTGCTGGTTGGTCATCCCGGTGGCCGAAGCCCCTTGTCCATCGGTCACGGGTTCAAAGGTGACCGTCGCTTCGGGGACTGGTTGACCATCCAGGGTCACCACACCCTCGACGTACTCGGTATTCAACGTGGGCTGGCCCCCACAGCCTGCCAAGCCAGCGAAACTGGCTGCCAAACCCATCCAGAACCAAGCGAGTGTCCGTAGCTGCATCATTCTTTCCTTTTTCGTAACTCAAGTAAAACTACTCTGCGATTTTTTCAATTCGAAACAACGGCTCCGGCGGACGGAAGAGGCCGTCGCGCCGGAAACCATCGTTTTCTTCCGCATCCCATTGCTGGCGACTACGGCAGTTGCACCGATTCGCCACCGCGTGACGAACCCAGTGCACCCCAGACGCCTCGCAGCGACGGTCCGCCGTAATCTTGGGGCCGGGCCGGATTCTGTGCAAAGTTGACCTCGTTAGCCGTCGGGTCGCCCGCATCGATCGTCTCGCTAATGAAACGGGTGGACCCGTCCGCCATCGCCACGTTCACACCGCCCGGATGATAGCTGCTGGCGGTGACCAGCGCCCAAGCCTCGCCGCTATTTCCGCAACTGGGAGCGTTCGGCGGCAGCACCACGTGCCATTGGGTATAAATCGAGTGGGCGTCCGCCCATCGCCAACCGGCCAACCAGCCGGGACCTTGAATGTCGCCTGTCAAGGAGCGATCGGGGCCTACACGCGCCAAGCACTGAGAAGGCGCTAAGAAACTGGTACCCCAACCGGGATGGCCAATCCCACTGGCAAAGCCTTCGCCAACCCTGCGGCTGCCAGGGATGCCGATCTTGACTTCGCCCAGCAGGAACGTGTTGCTCGTTCCGTCGTGGATGGTCGCCGTTGAAATCGGGAAGTGTTGGCCGCTGCCAAAGATGCCGCGGACTTCCTGTGCCGTATGCGTCACCCACATATCCCCACGGTTGCAGTGATAGCTGGTGGGTGGCTTTCCTCCATTCTGATCGGCCACACTGCCCGCTCCGGCGTCCGAAGGGCAGATAAAACCGTCGATCCGAGTCTGTGTCACGGGGATGTTGTTCCAGGGGCGGGCTCCCGTGCCGACGAGCGGAGCCAATTGATCGTACAACGGTTGTTGTTCGATATACGGCAGCAGCACGGTCAGATAACTCCAACGGTCCCTGCCACTGCCAAATCCGCCGTTCGCATCTGCCCAGATCGGCTGTCGGGCTGCCGAGGGAAAGTGCTGGTAAGTGTCGTGGAAGTTGTGGCATGCCAGAGCCAACTGTTTCAAGTTATTGGTGCATTGCGTGCGGCGGGCAGCTTCACGAGCTGCCTGGACGGCTGGCAAGAGCAGCGCAACCAAAACGCCGATGATCGCAATCACGACCAAGAGTTCGACAAGTGTGAACGCCAACCGCATCCGCCGCGGACGACAAGATGCCGTCAAGCGGGAGCGTCTAAGACGTTGGGTAACCGGTTGCATCGGTTTCTCCTTTGACAAAACAGATTAGAACAAAACAAAACGAAAAAAACAGGAATCGTGCCGAAGCACGTCGTTAATCAGTCAATTCAAAAGTCTGCTCGACAGGCCCGTTCAAGACCACCTCGATCGACAGATCCGAGGTGCTGACACTGGCATATCGTTCTGGTAGTTGGTTGACGACTTCGGGTTGAAAGCCGGGATCGGCGTCCGGATCGTCTACCTCCTGGCCACCCTCCAGCACGGACTTATGCACGGCGACCTGGTACGAGCCGGGCAGAACGCCCTCGCGTTCGGCAAAGGAACGCACCGAGGCCCTGCCGGACGCATCGGTTCGCCCTTGCGCCGAGGGATTCTGTGAATCGCTGGGCGAAAACAGGACCGTCGCCCCTTCGATCGCCTGGCCGTCGTACATCACCGTGATGGTCACCGGCGTCATCTGCGGGTAATCTCCATCCGTACCACATCCCGTCATGCTGAACATCAGCATCAGGGCCAAAGTCGAAAACAACGCCGTGCGAAGCAGATTCATTTGCGTCTCCGTCGATAAACGAGTCAATAATTTCGTCCAACACCAGGCGAGCGAGCTACGGCAGCGAGACCGTTTCTCGGCCCCGGATCGTACCGAGCGCACCCCAAACACCGTACGGGCTGAACTGGGTGCCCGGCCCGGGGAATTCAACGGCCAAGTTGCCGGTATCCACCGTCTCGCTCATGAACCGCACCGAGGCATCGCCTAGCAGCACATGGACGCCACCGGGATGGTTGCTGGAAGCGCTCCACACGCCCCAGTTCCAATGCGCCCCATCGTTGCCCGTGTTGCAAGCCGGCGAATTCGGCGGCAGCATCGTGTTGAAGCCCGCAAAAAACATCGCTCCATCGCCCCAACGAGAGCCCGAGGCACCCATCCCCATATTAGTGCCCTCTAAGTACCGATCCCCTTGTCCGCGGAGCACTCCGCAATCGGCCGGCGAAGTCATCGCCACGTTCAATGCCACCGCGCTGCGCACTGACCACAGGTTCGGTTGCGCGACCATCCGCTCGCTCATCGCCACCGTGTTGCTCAAACCGTCGGTGACATCTGCCATGCGGCGAAAGCCGTACAAGGTGAACATGCCGCGGGTCTGATTGCTGGCGCCGAAACCTGGTACCGGATTTTCCCCGGCATTGATGCCGATCGAATCGCCTGCCGAGAAACGATAATTGACCGCCTGCGTCTGCCCCAACGGGCGGCGAAAATTGTCCGAGGGACAGCGAAGCGTGTTGATGCTAACCCGATTCCAAACGTAGTGGTTCATCCATGGGGGTGGACCGAACGGGCCGGTCCCCTGCGAGTCGTTCGTCGCGATCGCATCGTACAGCGGTTGCTGCTCGATGTACGGCAACAGCGACACAAAACCGCTCATCCGCATCCGCATATGGTCCCAACCGCCAGGGCAGGGCTCCAATTCGCCGTCGCACCAGTTGCCCGAACCGCCCTGCCGAGCCGGGAACGCATTATACGTGTCGTGATAGTTGTGCAACGCCAACCCCAATTGCTTGAGATTATTCGCGCACGAACTGCGCCGAGCCGCCTCGCGAGCTGCCTGGACCGCCGGGAGTAGCAGAGCCACCAAGACGCCGATGATGGCAATCACCACCAGCAACTCGACCAACGTGAACGCCGGGCGACGTAACGCAGTGCCCCGGGCGCGTCGACAAGATACACTCTTCCACATCATAGAAGCTCCTAAGAGGAAAAAAAGAAAGATCAATCGGGTTCTGGATTGATACGAAAGCGATATGGAATGAGCCCGCACCCAACCACGAACCCGCTTACTTAAACCTTAGTATAACCAACACGCCAAGGTCCGCAATCGAACAACACGGATATTCTTTAACAAACTATCTCAGCCCACCCAATTGTAATGCGACCTATGTTCTAGAGGGGGAGGTCAGAGGTCAGAGGTCAGAGGTGAGAAGGCGGAGGGCGGAAGGCGGAGGGCGGAGGGCGGAGGGCGGAGGTCAGAGGTCAGAGGTCAGAGGTCAGAAGGCGGAGGTCAGAAGGCGGAGGTCAGAAGGCGGAGGGCGGA
>SKVE01000754.1 GCA_007129635.1 Planctomycetaceae bacterium | reverse complement strand
GCGCCAGGCGTCGACGGCGCCCTCGGACGCCTGAAAACCCTCAGTCCATCAGTCTCATCCGCTGTCGATGGGGGGGCGATTGATGCGGGAGGCTCCGGCAGTCGTCCCATCCTGGCCAGCCGAGCGCTGGGGGCGGCGCGGTGTTCGTTCAGACCCCACAATTGCCGCAGCGCGCTGGGGCGCACCCCGGCATGTCCGGTCTGGACGAACACGATGTCGCCGGTCGTTTTCGATAACGTCTTGTCGATCGAATCAGCGCTTTCATCGATTTCGTCGCGATGGGCGATCCGGACCTGAGGGTATTGGATCGCCAGCTCGCGAGCCACATCGATAGTCTGGTCGGTGGACCCCTGATCGACGAGGATAATCTCAAATTTCTCTGTCAAGTCGCTCAAGAGTTCGAACAGATTTTGCACATTTTCTGCCAGCGTCTTCTCGACATTCGCGACTTGGAGAACCAAGCTGAGTGAGCGGCTCACAATTGCATCCTTTCCGCAAGACGACTGCGAAACAAGGGGGAAGGGGGTTCTGAGCTTGATCGGTGAAAATCGTTTCCAAACTGAAGCAAACACGCGACCATTCCGTTCGTCCCAACTGGTGCGAATGTTCCGGTTACGTCAAACTGAGCGGGTGGCAGACAGGCCGGCAGATCATACAATGAAGGGATTGATGACACTCGCGGGGCACTCCCGCTTTGAGAGGGGAAAGCAGGCAGATATGTTGAAACCGACTGAAGTATTGGAGAAGGATTTCCTGGATACCCGTTGTATGTTGCTGGAGATCGCTGCCATGTTGGATCGATTGGATGCAGCCGCCCGGCGTGAGCAGACCCCTGCGGCTGCCGAAGATCCGCGTCTCCAGCAGATCCATCAAGCACTGCAGTTGCTGACCGAGCGGGAAACGACGGCCGATCGGGTCGAGCGGCTGTTGCATCTTTTTTCGGAAAAGGACTGAGCGGAGCCAGACCATGCAAATTATCCAACCTCACTACCACGGGATTGCTCGCACTGCCCAAGACTACCAGCGGATGGCGATGGCTGGGGTCGTCGCCGTTGCAGAACCTGCTTTTTGGGCAGGGTTCGATCGCAAGTATCCGGAGACGTTTATCGACTATTTCCGGCAGATCAGCGAATTCGAGCCGACTCGAGCCGCTCAGTACGGCATACGACACTTCTGCTGGGTCGCCGTGAATCCGAAGGAAGCAGAGAATCCGCCGCTCAGCTACGAAGTGCTGAAGCACATGCCGGAATTCTTCGACAAGCCGAATGTGCTGGGCGTCGGCGAAATCGGGTTTCACAAGACGACCCGAAACGAAGAAGAGATTTTCGAGGCGCAGATCGAGATGGCGTTGAAGCACAACCAGTTGATTCTGATCCACACGCCCCATCTGCAGGACAAGGTGCGTGGCACACGGAGGACGCTGGAGGTGTTGGCTCACATGAAGGTCGACCCGGCTCGAGTCTGGATCGATCACATCGAGGAGCACACGATCCGCGCGCCGCTGGATGCGGGCTATTGGGTCGGGTTCACGCTGTACCCGATCACCAAGTGCTCGCCCAAACGGGCGGTCGACATGTTGGAGCATTACGGCAGCCAGCGCATCCTAGTCAACTCGTCGGCCGACTGGGGACCCAGCGATCCGTTTACGTTGCAGGAGTGCATTTTGGAGTTCCGGCGACGCGGCCATTCGCTGCAGGAATCGCTCGAAATCTTTCACAACAATCCCTGCCGATTTTTGGGACAGAACCCCAAATTCGACATCCAACCGATTCGCGTCCAGCATGAGAATTAGGTTTATTGACCGCGCGGCTTGGACGTTGCTGCTGGTGGTGACGCTGGCAGCGTCGGCCGCAGCGCACCCGATCTCGATCACCAAATCGCTGGTGTACGTCACGCAAGACCGGGTCACGGTACACATCGAGCTGTTCGTCGAGGACTTGTTCCTGTTCCACGACCTGAAGCCCAACGACCGGGACTTTTTCGAACCGCACGTCATCGAGAGGGGGATCGAAGAGCACGAGCCGTTCCTGCTGGAGCGTTTCGTCATGCGGGATTCGCACGGCGAGCAACTGGTCGGTCGCACCATTCGCATCGATCGGTCCGACTTGCCGACCGAGGGCGTGGCGATGGCCGCATTGATGGCCCACACGTTGACGTTCGTCATGGAATACTCGTTGGACAGGCCGCCGGAGTTTCTGACGTTCAGCCAGCACTTCACCGACGGTCGTTTGCTGGTCCCGGCCGAGATGCAGTTGAACGTCCAGCAGGAGGGCGCGGGCTCGCCCTACCAGGAGGTGCTGTATCCCGACGCACCGCAGACCGTTCGGTTCAGTTGGGACCATCCACCGCTGGCCGCCGATGCTTCCGAGGAACAATTGCAAGCGTGGTACGAGCGTCAGAAGGAAGAGATGCTGGGGATCACCAGCTACAGTGCGGTGTACTCATTCTTCTACATCGAAGATCACCAGGTCCGGCACGAGATCCTGATCCCGTTGTTGACCTTGGACGAAACCGTTCTAATCGCTCGTGCCGATGACAGTTTCTTGGAGATTAGCGAGCAGGATTTGGCGGCCGAACAGATCGAGGCTTTTTTCCGATCGGGCAACCCGGTGGAGATCGATGGTGTGCCGGTCCAGCCGGTGATCGATCGCGTGGACTTTTATGGTTTGGATTTTCGAGATTTTGCCGCCCGCGCCCCACGCGCTCGCGTCAGCATGGCCAGTGCGCGAGTGGGCATCATCCTGTCGTATCCGACGCAGGGCACGCCCAGCACGGTCCAGGTCACCTGGGACCGGTTCCATCGCTACCTAAGGTCCGTAAACATGGTCGTGTTCGCTTACGAGGACACGCAGCGCATTGCATTGACGCGGATCGGTGGTCAAAACGTCTATCGCTGGCAAAATCCCGGGCGTCCTCCGGCTTTGCCGCTGCAACAGGTGGATCTTGTGCTGCCGCCCCGTCCGACGTGGTCGCTGTCCTTGGTTTCGTTGGGGGTGGCCCTCTTGATCCCGGCGGTCGTTTGGTACGGGCCTGGCGCTCGATATCGCGGCCCGATGCTTCTGCTGTTGATCGGCGCCGCAATCGCCACTTGGCCGCTGGCTCGATGGCAACTACCGCGTCCGTTCGCGGGCACGCCGCAGTTGGACGACGATCGGGCGGCTGCCACGCTGGCCGCGTTGCATCGGAACATCTACCGCGCTTTTGAATACCGCGACGAGGAACAGATCTACGACGCGTTGGCGAAAAGTGTCGATGGGCCGTTGCTGCGCGAACTGTATCTCGAGATCCGTCGCGGTTTGGTCATGCAGGAGCAGGGCGGCGCGGTCTCTCGGATCCGCGAGGTCGAAATCATCGAAGGAGAAAAACTGCCGCCGAGACGGATTCCCGAGAACCTGGACCCGCGTTCGTTCGGCTACCATTGCCGTTGGACCGTCGCCGGTACGGTGGAACATTGGGGCCACATCCACGCTCGCACGAACGAGTATCGTGCGAACTGGACCGTCCAGCCACGCGAGAACGCCTGGAAAATCACCGGGCTGGAACTGCTGGATGAACGGCGAGTCAGTTTCGAAACGAGTTTGCGAAGAATGTAGGCCGGATCATCCGGTAGTTTTGGTGACGAAAGACGCGAACTCGCGAGTCGAGGCTCGTGCAAGGAATTTGTGGGCCGAGGATTACACCAACGTTGCGTTTGCGCGGTTCCCGCCGAACGTCCACCACTCGGTTTCTTCGTCCCCCGACAAGACCACGACCGAAGAGTCCGACTCCAACCCGGGGAACTTTTGGCGGATCTCGCCCATCCGCTCCGTGGCTTGCCGGGACCAGCGCTGGCAGCGCTCGTCCGTGGCCAAGATCCCTTTGATGGCTTGCGCCAGGCGGAACCCCAGCCCCTGACCTTGGCCCTTCCAACG
>SKVE01000286.1 GCA_007129635.1 Planctomycetaceae bacterium | reverse complement strand
CGACCGGCCTTCGAAACACTCGAGTCGCGCGGCCTGGCAGGTCAGATCGATTACCTGGTCTACTCGTCAGATATTCCCTACGCCATTCGAGTTGGTGCGGATGTCGGTGACCGCGAATTGCCCAAAGTCTTGACCGAAACGGCTTCGATCAATGGATTGACCTATCTGTTTCCGCTAGTGTTGGCCGAGCGGCCGGAGTATCTAGGCCTGGGCGTCAACTTCTATGCTCGATTGCCAATCCAAGTCATCAGCTTCGACCAACAGCAATGGACGGACGACCAACGTGAGTTGTACCAACAAGCTATCCAGCAGATGCGCGAGCAGCAGTACGAGCAGGCGTTGGCAGCGTTCAACCGGCTGGTCGAATCCCATCCCCGCGCCGCGCCCGTATGGTATAACCGTGCCTGTGCTCTGGCTCGACTGGATCGCATGGACCAGGCGATCGAGGCGTTGAAGCGAGCGGTCGAGCATGGTTGGCTGGATGCTCGACACACGCAAGCCGACGAGGATCTGGCCCCGTTGCGTGATCGCGACGATTTTCAGGCGATCGCCCGGCGCTTGGAGGAGCGATCACCCGTGCTGCGCCCGACCATAGGATTCCGCAGCGCGATGGGTTGGAAACCGGACGGCCAGCCGGGTCCGCCTGATGCAGGAATGCGTTACCTGCTTTCGACGATGTTATCCGTCACCAGCGGGCGCGGCTTGAGTGTGCGGGAGGCGATCGATCATCTGGAACGCAGTGCGGCGGCTGACAGCACTTTTCCCGACGGGACGATCTACCTGATGGAAAACAGCGATGTCCGCTCGCGCAGTCGGCAGCCGATGTTCGCGGACACGGTCACCCTGCTGGATCGACTGGGTGTCCGCGCGGAAATCGTTTCAGGCACGTTGCCAAAAAAACGCGACGATGTGATGGGATTGGTCGCTGGTTCTGCGAACTTCGACTGGGCGGCCAGCGGCAGTTCCATCCTTCCCGGGGCGATCTGCGAGCACCTGACCAGCACCGGCGGAGTGATGGTCGAACAAGGCGGGCAGACGCCGTTGAGCGAATTCTTGCGACATGGAGCTGCGGGCACCAGCGGCACGGTCACCGAGCCGTATGCGATCCCCGCCAAGTTTCCACTACCGTTCCTGCATTTCCATTACGCCCAGGGCTGTTCGTTGGCCGAAGCGTTCTACCAGTCCGTGGCGGGCCCTTACCAATTGTTGATCGTGGGCGACCCCTTGTGTGCCCCCTGGGCTCGACGCCCAACCGTGCAGGTGCCTGAAATGGCCGAGACGGTCCGTGGCGAACTCCGGATACGGCCGATAGCCGTCCCGCCGCTAGGAAGGGTGATCGGTCGATTCGAGCTGTTTGTCGACGGCGTCCGCCGGGCACTATGTGCGCCGGGCGAGACGCTGACGCTGGATACGAGTCTGCTGCCCGATGGGTGGCACGAGTTTCGGTTGGTAGCCGTCGTCGCCGATCCGATTCAGACGCAGGGCCGAGCCATCTGGTCCGTCGAAGTCGATAATCACGGGCGCCGTGTACGGGTGGAAGCCTTGGATCCCACCGAACTACCGCTGGGCAAGTCGATCCGTCTGCGGGCAGCGATGGACGGCGCCGCGTCCCTGGAACTGCAAGCCCAGGGCCGCGTGCTCGGTCACGTGGAAGGTTCCGAAGGAGAATTCACGATCGATTCGATGCAGTTGGGACTGGGCGAGATCCCGCTGGTCGTCGTCGCACGGACCGAGCCCGAGGGGCCCATCACGGCCGTCGCTCCGCCCATCCTGATCCGCATCCAGCAACCACCGGCCTTGGCGCCCATCGACGTTCCGGAAGTCGCTAAGCTACAACCCGGCATCTCCGTTTCGACAGCCGATGGGCCTCCGCGGATCGTCAAAGAAACACACTTCGCCCCGTGGTTGGAAAAGGCGGGTGTCCGCCGCAACTCGGCGGCAAAAATCGAAGGTTACTTCAAGATCACCGAAGAAGATTTGTATCAGTTTCAATATCGCAGCCCACAATCGATCACGCTGACCGTCAATGGCCGCGAATTGGCGGCCAGCGACGATGACCGCTGGCAGTTCGTCCCGGTCCGACTCCAGCCGGGCTGGCACCGGATGCGAGTGCTAGTTCAAGGCGAAGGAGCCAAACGGCTGGACCTGCGTTTCGGCGGTCCCGGATCGTATCGGGTCGGTGCTCGCCAGTTCCAAGCGATGGCTCCGTGAAGAGAGGCGAGGTCTGGTAACGAAAAGATGATCCTCCCAAACCGTGTATGCATCAAAAAAAATCGAGGCTCTCACCATGAGATCTACCACCGGTGTCCTGCTGACTTTTCTGTTGTTGTGCCAGACTCTTGTCTCAGGAACAGAACCTCGTGAAGCTTTACCGAACATCCTGATCATCTATGCCGATGATATCGGGTACGGTGATTTGAGCTGCTATGGAGCGAAGTTGATCCAGACGCCCCATTTGGATCGATTGGCCAGCCAGGGAGTCCGGTTCACCGATGCTTACTGCACCGCCGCCACGTGCACGCCCAGTCGATATTCGCTGCTGACGGGCGAGTACGCTTTTCGCAACCAGCGAGCGCAGGTGCTTCGAGGCGATGCGCCGTTGTTAATCGAACCGGGCAGCATGACGATGCCCGAGGTGCTGCGGCGTGCCGGGTACAGAACCTCGATCGTCGGCAAGTGGCATCTGGGTCTGGGCGAGGGCGATGTCGACTGGAACGGCGAAATCAAACCTGGACCATTGGAAGTCGGTTTCGACGAATCCTTTATCATCCCGGCCACGAACGATCGCGTACCCACCGTCTACATTCGCGGCCATCGCGTGGACAACTGGAGCGATCAGGACGATCCGATCCGCGTCAGTTATCAAAAACCGATCGGCGACCTGCCCACCGGCATCAGCCATCCCGAGCTGTTGCGGTACCCGGCCGATCGCCAGCATTCGGGCACGATCACCGGTGACATCAGCCGGATCGGCTGGATGGACGGCGGCCAATCGGCATGGTGGGATGACGAGGACATGGCCTACGAATTGGCTCGACACGCAGTCAAGTTCCTGGAACAGAACCGCGAGAGCCGATTCTTTTTGTTTCTTTCGATGCATGAAAACCATGTGCCACGCGCGCCGCACCCGGACTTTGTCGGCAGCAGCCAGACGGGGTTGCGCGGCGATGCGATCGTCGAATTCGACTGGGTGGTCGGCGAGATGATGCGAACGCTGGAGCGTCTGCAGTTGTGTGACAACACGCTGGTCATCTTCAGCAGCGACAATGGTCCCGTGTTTTTTGACGGTTACGAGGACGGTGCGTTGGAACATGCCAACGGCCATCCTGCCAGCGGGCCATTTCGAGGCGGGAAGTACCAGCCCTTCGAGGGCGGCACGCGGATGCCCACGATCGTCCGCTGGCCGGGCCGCACCCCAGCGGGCTCGGTCAGCAGTGCGTTGGTCAGCCAGGTCGACCTGCTTGCGTCACTGGCCGCGCTGGTGGGCCAGGACCTTTCCGACCAGGTCGCTTCGGACAGTCAGAACCAGTTGGCCGCCTGGCTCGGGCAAGACCCGCAAGGGCGAGATTACGTGATCCAGCAACCCGCCGGGCCCGTCTTGGCGATCCGCCAAGGAGATTGGAAATACATCCCCGCAGGCAACCGACCCGTCTGGGCCGAACAACGCCACAATCTGCGGAACGGACCGCTGGCGTCTGCACCGCTGACCAAGAACGCGTACCTGTTTCACTTGGGCGACGATCCGGGCGAACAGACTAACGTGATCGACCAGCATCCGGAAGTGGCTCGGCATCTGCACCGCCTGTTGCAGGAGACAATCCAGCGAGGCGATCGCTCTGCACCGAACTCAGATCAAAATGCCATCCGACCGTAACAGACTCATGACAATCTATGGATTTTGAGCCGCAGATG
>SKVE01000251.1 GCA_007129635.1 Planctomycetaceae bacterium | reverse complement strand
TTGCCAAGTTTCCCCGCGAAACCCCTCGTGTTTTTCAGAAGCAGAGGCCGCCGGTGCCAGTGCTTCTGGGACTGAACTTCTTCGCGGACTTGCGCGCTGACGTTCACTTTCAGTGCTATAGCGGTTCGGATGCGGGCGCGATCGACATTCCGGCATGGCTGGGTCCAAGTGATCAGGACTAAGGTGCTGTTACGAGAATCGGCTTCCTACCCGAGCCGGGACACGCAGGCCGGTCGATTCGCGCTGGCGATGTTGAAAGCCGTCGGAGAAGGCCGTCCGATGGGGTGGCTGCGTTTCCGGTGGATTCTGCGCGACATCTGCCGGAGGCATGTGGACAACTGCTTCGATCAGTTCCGCTTTGTTCACCCCGGTCATCGACTCGTAGCGGCGCTCGAATTCGTCGCGGGGCAAATGATCCCCGTTACAGAGCGGCGGAATGGCCGATTTGGTGCCCGGCGGGCGGCTTTGCAGAACGCTTGATGTCATGATGGAACCTCCCGTTTGATCGTCCAGCTTGCTGTACGATGCGACTTGGCGCGACTCGATCCCATTATTCCGCAAACGCTTCCGAAAGGCAACTCGAAGCCAGTTTTCGGCTTCTCAGGCTTGAAGAGCGAGCCTCAATACGGTCGGCTCGAACCGCATCGGAACAATGGACCTGCGTATCGCCGCTATTGCACTCTCGAATGATTTGACAGTGCTGACACGGAACACGGTTGACTTCGGTTGCGTGCCGGGGCTTGGGGGTGGAGGATTGGACTTTGCGATAAGGTGCGTCAGTCCACCGTTGACGATCTTGATCGCTACCTTGCCGCACGGTTTCCCGTTCGTGACTCTTCTTTTAGGGTTGCTCGCTGCGGTCCTGCAGGCGACTAATGAATTCGGCGTGCCCCGAGGAGCCCAGGCCGGCATGGAGGGTGTTCAACATGCTGGCAGCGTCGCCGGCCAGCAGGGCCGGAACGTTCAACCAGAGTCCGGGAAACTGGCGGCTGCGCACAATGCCCTCTTGCTCGACAAGCAGCTCGTATCTGTCCGCTCGCAGTTCGAACCACCGGACTTCGCCTTGGCGAGGCAGAACCACGAGATACTCGCCGACCTGATTGCGGCGGTACGCATTCAGCTTGGAATGCAGGTCGTAGCTGGCCGTAGAAGAGGCCACTTCTCCGATCCATTCCGGGGCGCCTTCCAGATAATCGTCCTCCGAGATCCGAACTCGTCCACCATGCTCGGGCAATACGTACAGCAGCACGTCTGGCTGCGGCTGGTTGTCGGCGTCCAACCGCACTGTCGCATTGTCCGCGGCCGCCGTGCCAGGCGTAGCGGCTTGGTAGGTGACAACCCAGGCGACCAATTGCGAATGAGGTGCAGCGTGTGTTCGCAGATGGACTGGCGACGGCATGTAGACGACTCCTTCGATCAGTTCGGCTTTCTTGAGATCGGGTTGCCGCGCGTAGCGTTGTTCGAACTCGGCTCGCGTCAAACGATCGCCCGCTTCCAACCCCAATTCCGCGGCGATGGATGACGAAACAGATCGTTGTGTGCTCAAGGTCGTCGACATCACAGATCCTTTGGAAAGTGTGTCCGAGACGGGCATGGAATTTCAACGGTGCCCGCCATTGCTCCCTTCCATTCTAACGCGGTCGGGGAATACGGGGCAAGTCGAGTGGAGCCTGACATCCAGTCGGGACCGAACAGCAGAGGCAAGAAATTCACCGATCGACGGTGCTCATCACGTGCCAAAAATGTGGCGTGTTCGGGACTGGCCAAGCCCTGCTGGAGGACTGCCAGAACGCGGGTCAGATCGCCTTGCAGCATGGCGTCAGAAGCCAGCCAGAGTCCAGGCAACACCTGGCTGCGGTAGATGCCATCCCGCGGCTGCTGCGGTTCGAAACATCCCCCGCGCAGCACGAACCAATCGATGGCCGCGTCCCAGAAGTCTTCTGGGCCCGTTCCACGCTCTGGGGATATCTGCTAGACTCGAGATTGTGTGCCTGCTCAGACGCCACTTGCTACGCGGAATTCTGGTCGTTCGCACAGACACGATCGGCGGTATCATTGAAGGAGCTTGCCTACCATGCAAAATGCCCTGCACATCAAGACGACCGTGCTTCCGGGACAGCGGATCGAGATTACAGCACCTCTTCTGAACGAAGGTGACGCCGTCGACGTATTCTTGGTGTTGCCTTCGCCGTCTTCGCGCGGAAGCCATGCTGCTTTGGAGATCATCCGGCGTTTGGGCGGCCGTCGCCTGTTCGAAACCGCTGACGCTGTGGATCGGTATGTCCAGGAGGAGCGCGACTCGTGGGATCGCTGAAGTTGCCAACGTCTGGATTGGTTTATTTTGACTCGCAGGCAGTCATCTACAGTGTCGAGACGCACGCGGACTACTGGTCGCTGCTGGAGCCAGTATGGGAAGCGGCGGAGGCCGGGGCTTTCGAGATTGTCAGCAGTGGGCTTCTGTTGTTGGAAACACTGGTCGGGCCGTTGCGGAGTGGTGACCAGGATCTGGTAACCGCGTATGAGCAGTTGGTCAAATCTCCAGAAATGCGTCTGCTGCCGATTACGGAAGCGGTCTTGCGCAAGGCCGCTTGCTTGCGTGCTGATGTTCCCGCCCTTCGCACCCCAGATGCCATCCATGGCGCAACCGCACTGCTGGCGGGTTGTGCTCTGTTTGTCACAAACGACCACGGGTTTCGTCGGGTGTCGGGGTTACCTCTGGTGATCCTCCGAGATCACTTGAGTCGCGGAGCATGACTAATTGCGGCCGAGCAGGTGACCCAGGGTGCGCGGGGGACCGCGACTCTGGGCTGTGGTGGATTCCGCCTACGGCGTACCCAACTCCACCATCAGCGGCCACAGGTCCGGTGATTCCATCAGATGTTCGCGCCAGTGACAGAATTCGTCCTCACCAAAACAGGAAGGCCGTCATTCGCGGAATCCAGGCGATTGCCGGTTCACTTTTTAAGGCAGCTTTAGATTACCGCTGATCATCACCGGCCGCGAACGCGGTATGCTCGGGACTGGCCAAGCCCTGTTGAAGCACATCTAGCGCGTGGGCCAAATCGCCTCGCAGCACGGCGTCGGGGTCCAGCCACAGTCCGGGAAACGTCTCGCTGTGGTAGATGCCGTCCCGCGACTGCAATGGCTCGAAACGTCCCCCACGCAGGACGAACCAATCGATGGCCGCGTCCCAGACCCGCCACACGACATACTCCCGCACGCCGTTGCGTCGGTAGGCATTCAGCTTTTCGTGCAAGTCGTAGCTGACACTGCTGGCCGCGATTTCGACGATCAACTCCGGCGCGCCGGTGACGTAGCCATCGACCAGCCGCGCCTGGCCACCGCACTCGGGCAACAGCCGCAGGTAGCCGTCGGGCTGCGGTTCGTTGTCCAAATCGAGCCGTAGCGAGGAGTTGTCGCCGCCACGCACGCACGGTGTGTGAACCCGATAGATGAACAGCAAGCCGTTCAGATCAAAATGGGGTTCGCCATGGTCTTCGGCAGATACGGGGGACGGCATGTGGACGACTCCTTCGATCAGTTCGGCCTTCTTCACGCCGGTCATCGACTCGTAGCGGCGTTCGAACTCGTCGCGGGCCAGATGATCGCCGTTGCGCAGCGGCGGAATCGCCGGTTTGGTACCCGGCGGGCGGCTTTGCAGAACGCTTGATGTCATGATGGAACCTCCCGTTTGATCGTCCAGCTTGCTGTACGATGCGACTTGGCGCGACTCGGTCCTATTATTCCGCAAATGTTTCTGAAAGGCAACTCGAAGCCAATTTGCGAAGGCTGTCGGAGAAGGGCTGCCCGATGGGGTGGCTGTGTTTCCGGTCGATTCTGCGCGACATCGGCCGGAATTCTCCTCGCGACCGGCTTCGCCGAGAACTGCTTCGCGCGTGATGCTAGTGATGAGCGT
>SKVE01000656.1 GCA_007129635.1 Planctomycetaceae bacterium | reverse complement strand
CCTCCAAATCGGCTGTTTGCGGAGTTGTTCCTCGCTGGAACTCGCGAAGCCTTTCCAAGACAGCTTTGGCCCCGTCGATATCGCCGTCGTCCAAAGCACGTTCGGCTTCGTCCAGCATTTGCTCCGTGGCACGGGTTTCGGACTCCGCACCCATCACTTCTTCCAGAATCGTGTTCGAATCCAGGCCGACCGCCTGGGCTAAAGGCAGTATCCGGCCGTCCGGCCGGACTCCCCGCGTTTCTTCCGGCGGTACTTCGCCGATCACTTGCGGCGAATGCGTCGTACAGACGAACTGGATGTTGGGAAACGTCGACTTGAGGTCGTTGGCGACGCGTCGTTGCCAGCGCGGATGCAGATGCACGTCCAACTCGTCAATCAAAACCACGCCCGGCGTTTCGGCAAGCACGCGTGGCAACGATGCGTCCTCATCGCTTCTAAGATCATCAGGAGGCACAAGGAAACTGTTCTGCGTGACCATCTTGATCGCAATATCGGCGACCATGGCTAACATCATCCGCTGCCCTGCGCTCAAGTTGCTGCTTGGTTGGGCGTTGCCAGCGATCGAGAAGAAGATGTCCTTGGAATCGGGATCGAACCAGATGTCATCCGCCCCGGGAACGCATCGCAGAATCGCTCGCCGAACGACTTCGAATCCGGGCCGGTACCGCCCTTGGCGGCGGCCTCGTGCCGTTTCCTCGTTCCAGAACCAGTGCTTCAAATCATCGAACCGTATTCGCTCATCGAGGCAATCGTAGAAAGCCGACCAGCGTCTGGAAGGCGCCAGGGATTCCTCGAGTTTCTTGTAACGCGCCCTGTGGGCAAGCCACGCCCGGCCGGCACCGTAGTAAGCGATCACCGGAAGGAGAACGGATCCGATTTCGGTCGCCTGCCGGTACAGCTCCTTGATCGCATCGCGCGTTTCTTTCAGATGCGCGTAAGACTTCTTGCCGAACAGAATCTCGCGAGTCCATTGCATGGGTTGATCCGCAATAGATCCCCAGGCAGCAACCATGGCTTCCAAAGCGGGTGCCGGCGGATCGCTACCATTACTCGGCAACAGACGAATCTCAGAATCGTAAAGCGGGCGCCTGCTGTTCCGAATCTGAGGATCGGGAACGTCCATCAACCACACGCCGCACGCCACGGCAAGCGCATCCAGGATACTCGTCTTTCCCGAGCCGTTCTCGCCGATCAGCAGCGTAAACTGCGGATGCAGCGTCATCGACATGTCTTCAAACAGCTTGAAGTTCGTAACGTGAATCCGCTCAATTCTCATTGTAACCCCACACTTGATGCAGTATGGCACCCCTTTCACGTGGTTCTATTTCAATGCCTGCTCCAGGTAGTCTAATCCCGCCAACGCCGGTGGACAACCGCAATTGGACATTGGGCAACCGGTAGCCGAAGGGCGAACTGCGCTAAGACAACTGTGCCGCGCCGGCGCAGGCCGGTGAGGACGATCAGCATGGTGGCCAAGACGATGGCGTCGGACAGGGTGGCGGTCGACCAGGGGCTGGGCTGGCGCACCAATGCTTGCTCGCGGGTGACGCGTTCCTCCAGTTCCATGCCTTCGACTTTCGGCAGCGGCTGCGATGAGGTTACCGCTGCAGCCAGCAGGGCCTGGAAAGGGACAAAAGGACAGGCATCTTTCGGGCTCGATCTGGAATATCCCCACGACCATCTTGGTAACTACTGAAGTTTCAACGTGGCCGCAAAAAATGCCTGTCCTTTTTTCCTTGTTTCCCATTCAACCCAAAATCCCCAATAGTTGTGCCTGTCACTTTTTCCTGGGCTGGATTCGCCCTTTACGGGCACGGCCGTTTTTGTTATTCACGCGTTCTCCCCCTCGCCGCGCGCATCGTCGGTGCCGCGATCCGCGCGCGGACTTGTCGACCAGGGCACCCGACAGGGAGCTAACCTGCCAATGTGTGGGATCGTCGGATACGTAGGAAAACGCAACGCCTGGGAATTTCTGCTGGAAGGACTCCGTCGCCTGGAGTATCGAGGCTATGACAGCGCGGGTCTGGCGACTCGGACGCCTGAGAACTCGCTGGATTTCTCGAAATCTGTCGGACGGATCACGGCCTTGAGCAGCCAACTGGAGACACGTCCCTTGGCGGGAACGTTAGGCATCGGGCATACGCGGTGGGCAACGCATGGACCACCGTCACAAGAAAACTCGCATCCTCATCTGGGCGGTGATGGTGAAGTCGCCATCGTTCATAACGGGGTGATCGAAAACTATCAGAGCTTGAAGCAGGAATTGGAGATCGAGGGCTACTGCTTTCGATCGGAAACCGACAGCGAGGTGATCGCTCATCTGATCGACCGCAATCTGGCTCGACTGGTTTCCGATGCCGAGTGGTCAGCATGCACGCCGAACGAATTGGCTGCCGAGGCGGTGCGTGGGGCGTTAGCCGGTCTGCGCGGCACGCTGGGCTTGGCGGTGATCTTCCGTCGCTTTCCCGGCTTGCTGGTCGCTGCCCGGCGCGGCAGTCCGCTGGTGATCGGCGTCGGAAAAGATGAACACTTCCTGGCCAGCGACTCGTCGGCCTTGGCCGGCTATACGGACAAGATCGTCTACCTGGCCGATCATCAGATCGCCGTGTTGACGGCCGACCAACTGAACGTGACTCATCGTGAAACGGGCGCGGTCCGGCATCTGATCCAGACGCTGCAGCTTGATACACGGCAAGTAGAATTGGGCAGCTATCCGCACTACATGCTGAAAGAGATCTGCGAACAGCCTCAGTCGTTGGCCGACACGATGCGCGGCCGATTCGATAGCGAGGACGCGACCTCGGTCTTTGGTGGCTTAAACCTGTCGCCTCAGCAGTTGCGTAGCGTCGACCGGATCCTGTTGACCGCTTGTGGCACCAGTTGGCACGCGGCGTTGGTCGGGGAATACCTGATCGAGGAGATGGCTCGCTTGCCGGTCGAGGTCGAGTATGCCAGCGAACTCCGTTACCGCAATCCGCCGGTGGATCGCGGCACGTTGGTGTTCGCGATCACTCAAAGCGGCGAAACGGCCGACACGCTGGCCGCCATGCGCGAGATGAAACGCAAGGGGCACCCGACGTTGGCGATCTGCAATGTTGTCGGCAGCACGGCCGCTCAGGAATCCGATGGCGGCATTTACCTGCACGCCGGGCCGGAGATCGGCGTGGCTTCGACCAAAGCCTACACGTCCCAATGCCTGGTTCTGTCTCTGTTGGGGCTGTACTTTGGCCGCATGCACCATCTGAGCTACGATGCTGGCCGCCGGTACCTGGAGGGGTTTCAACGCCTGCCTGAGCTAATCGACCAGACGCTCCAATGCAAAAGCGAAGTCCAGCGAATCGCCGAAAAGTACGCCCACTGTCGGAACTTCCTGTACTTGGGCCGCCAACACAATTTCCCCACGGCCCTGGAGGGCGCTTTGAAGTTGAAGGAGATCAGTTACCTGCACGCCGAAGGTTATCCGGCAGCCGAAATGAAGCATGGGCCGATTGCGTTGGTCGACGAGAATACGCCCAGCGTTTTCATCATGCCACCCGGCGGCATCTACGAAAAGGTGTTGTCCAACGTCCAGGAAGTCAAGGCACGCGGCGGTCCGGTGATCGCCATCGTCTCAGAGGGCGCCGAGCGCGTCGCCGCACTGGCCGATGATTGCGTGTACACTCCAGCCGTGCCCGAGTACCTTCAGCCCTTTACGACCGTCGTGCCCTTGCAGTTGCTGGCCTACTACATCGCCTTGCTGCGAGGTTGCGATGTCGATCGGCCTCGAAATCTGGCGAAGAGCGTCACGGTCGAATGATCACTCGTGCCGGTCCAAGTGCCCCGAATTGTAGATGGCTCGAAATAGACGCAGACCCAAGATCATGCTCAACCCCCCGCCGGCCAGCCCCAAGAGCGAGATTCGGTGAAAGCCCAAGTAGGCGTTCTCGGG
>SKVE01000973.1 GCA_007129635.1 Planctomycetaceae bacterium | reverse complement strand
GGTCGCCAACGCATTGCATCGATTCATGCCGCCGGACGTGCCCGCATGGTACATGTGGGGTGGCTGTGGACTGTTCCTGCTAATCACCTGGCTGTTTGTCCGCGCATTGCAGCGGTCAGGGATCTATATCCGGATCTGACCCATCCAGGCACCCATGGTCCGGCAATTCAGGAATCCAACGCCTTGCGACCCACGCCCAGGACCCGCCGGCAGTAATCGAGGCTCTGTTCCAAATCCCACCTTTGTTGCGATTGTTCCAATTCACGCGACTCGTCGCCAGCAGGACGCCCAGGGGGGATCTCGAACGGGCGGCCTCGCTTGGCCAAAGCCAGAAAACGAGCGAACTCGTCAGCGCGGACGTTCGGATATCGCGACCAGAACTCCGGTTCCAAATACCGCGACTCGTGCGACCACCGATAGGAAATGATCTCCAGAACAAACGGCGCATCCGGACAAAGCTCGCGAAACCGCTTGGCGTAAGCAGACCAATCCACCACGCCATGCCCCATGTTCGTCCACATGCACATCGCCCCCAAATCGGTCTCCCAAATGGCCGTATCACGGATGCCCGAGGTCAAGACATGAGGTCCCAGACGTTCGAGGTTGACCTGGGGATCTTCCAACGTCCAGGTAGCATTTCCCGGATCCATTGTCGCCCCGACGTAATTCGGGCCCGCCTCCTGGATCAATTGGACCAACTCACGAGCCTGCATGTCGCCCGCATGGTTCTCGACCGCGAGTTTCACGTTCGCATCTTCTGCCTCGCTTTGCACGGCCTTCAAGACCTTGACCATCGCATCGACATGGCGTTGGATCCCGATCCCCTCCTCGCGGTCGCGACGGCTACCCAAATAGCAGCGAGCTGTCGACGTTCCCAGCCGTTTCGCCGTTCGGATCAATAACCGAGCGTGCTCTTCAGCCGGTCCCCATTTGGACTCGTTGTAAGAACTGGACGTGGGGCAGATGCTGCCTGTCCCCGCCTGCAGTTCGATCCCAACTCGATCCGCATGTTCCCGAATTCCCTGCAAATACGCCTCATCCAGGCTTTCGTACACCTCCAAATCCGACAGCAGCAGGGTGTCAAGCTTGAGCGAGGCGGCATAATCGATCAACTGGGGTGCTTTCCACCCAAAGGCTCGGATCGAGAAATTATCGATGCCCAGCTTCAAGCGTTCCACCTCTTTCTGCTCAGCGGACCAAGCTGGCGCAAGGGCACCGATCGCCCCGGCGGCAGCCAGCGAGCCCAGGAATTGACGTCGATGACAGGTCTTGGCAGCGTCGTTCACGTATTTATCCTCGCTATGCATGGTTTTTATCGATCCTCCCCATCAAGATGTTTCATCTGGGATAGAAAAGCAAGACATGCTCGGAAACAGTTGACATTTCCCGTTTGCGCCAGCAAGATTAAAGAAAGGTAATTCTGACGCACTCCGTGCTGATGGACCCATTTCGATGACCCTCCCCCTGATTTCTCCCAGAGCAAAAACTGCTCGTCGCAGGCCATTAGGAGTATTTCTTGAACGACGAGAGTGATTTGATCGAAGCGGCTCTGCAGGGCGAGACGTCTGCATTTGGCGAATTGGTGCAGCGTTACCAGGACCGTTTGTACTCGGCGGTAGTACATATCTTGGGCAGCAGGTCTGACGCGGAAGATGTAGTTCAGGACGCCTTTATTCAAGCCTACGTCAAACTGGATACGTTCAAGCAAAACAGCCGGTTCTACACATGGCTGTACCGCATCGCCTTTAACGTCTCGATCAGCCGTCGTCGCCGGCGCCGCATCGAGGTCTCGGTGGATGAAGGGCGGGAGATGACCGGCAGCGAACCGGTCGATGATTGCGCAGCCCCGGGGGCTCGTCTGGAAGAGGAGGAACGGCGTCAGCAGTTGGAAGTCGCCATGTCGCGATTGACGTACGAGCATCGCGAGATCATCGTGCTGCGCCACATGGAAGATTTCAGCTACGAGGAGATCGCAGAAGTTCTAGAGATCTCGGTCGGAACCGTTCGAAGTCGCTTGCATCGAGCCCGAGCGGCCCTGCTGGAACATCTTCGCGAGATCATGCCCGACGGCCCGGATGAATAGTCGGTGCTTCAAATCAGCAGGGCCTTCGATTAAACTGGTGCGGCAGTGGAATCTGGAGAACCGAATTCAGCGGTCGCCTCATGCTTTGCCAAAGATCGCCGTTTTACTCAGGAGCTTACAAAATGGATCGTCGCACTTTTCTTCAAGCGGGAATCGGAGCAGCCGCGGCCACGACAATGTCCCTGCAAGGTTCGGCAGCTAAATCCGAGGTCCGCAAGATCGGGGAAGGCCTGCGTACCAAGATCGCGGTCTCGCCGAACTGGTTCTCCGGCACGAATGTCGAGCGGATCGAACAGATTGCCGCGTACGGTTTTCCCGCCTTCGAGTTATTGCGTTGCGGAGCTTGGGAGGACAAAGAAGCGGTTCGCATCCGCTGCGAGCAACTGGGGATCGAGGTCGGAGCCGTCGGTGGCGGGATGGGAACGATCAACGATTGGGGGCCCAACGATCCGGCGCATCATGATCGCTTCGTCGCAGCGGTCAAAGAAGGCATCGCCAACGCCCAAGCCATCGGCTCGAAAACGGTCCTGGCACTCAGCGGCGCCGATCGGCAAGGCGTCAGCAAAGAGGCTCAGATGGATGCGTTGGTCCAGGCGGGAAAGCGAGTGGGCCCGCTGCTGGAAGACGCCGGTATCGTCCTGGTGTGGGAACCACTGAACGTCCTGGTGAATCATGCCGGATATTTCCTGGTCTATTCCGCTGATGCATCCGAGATGATCAAGCGCACAGATCATCCGCATGTGAAGTTCCTGTTCGACATTTATCACCAACAGATCAGCGAAGGCAATCTGATCAACAACATCCGCCGATACCACACCGAAATCGGGCACTACCATTTTGCGGATAACCCGGGTCGGCACGAGCCGGGTACGGGCGAGATCAATTACCAGAACGTATTCAAGGCCATCTACGAGACCGGTTATCGCGGCATCGTCGCCTGTGAATTCGGCAAGACCAAGCCGACCGAAGAGGTATTGGAAATCCTAGCCGAGTGCGATCGCTGGTAATACGTCGATAAATGGACAGCTCGGTTTCTTTGACCTGTTGATCATGGCCGCCTACTTGGCTGGCACGATCGCGCTGGGGCTGTACCTGGGCCGCGGCGTTCGTGTGCATTCCGTTTTTTTTGGCTTTGCGTCAGGTGCGTCAGCCCGCCTACCAGCAGCGGCCCGAGGAACGCAGGCATTCGCATCGGCCATTTTCGCAGTGCGGCGACTTGACGCCGCTTTGGGTCGAGCTGTCTAGTCAGCGTCCAAGGCTTCCAGCAGCAGTCTGCGTGGGATGTCGGACAGGGGGGCGGAGTCTTCGGCCTCCTGCGGAAAGCGGAATGATTCGATCCGGGCTCGCAACTGCGGACCCGCAACGCTCGCCTGGATCAAGGCGTCCCAAGCTCGCTTTTCTTCGTCGTCCAGTCTCAGATACCACTTCACGTATTGGGCCAACTTGGCGTCCGGCAGGAGCGTGCGGCCAAAGTGGGCTTGCTGCGCCGCCGTGTTCGGCTCGCTCCAGACGGCATAGGAAAAGGCCGGTAGCGGATCAGCAGGCAGACGATGCCGCCAGCGGATCTGTCCAGCCTCCTTATCCCATCGTCCGTTGGTTTGGTACGGTTCGTTGGGCAGGTTCAGCCGGACTTCCAGATGGTCGGGACCGCCCGGTTGCCATCCTTGCATGAAGATGGGAACCACCAGCTCGCCGACGACGGCATCGATCGCTTCCGGCACGTCCGATTCCGGCTTATCAGGATGAGCCTGACGCCAACGCTCGTACGCCTGACGATACTCGTCCGTCTGACGGCAGAATGCTTCCAGCGATCGCTCCACGTGCTCGGCATCCGCCAAAAAGGCCAAGCCTGG
>SKVE01000073.1 GCA_007129635.1 Planctomycetaceae bacterium | reverse complement strand
CCGGATCTGTTTTCGCAAGTTGGCCGACCAGGGATTGATCCCCGGTGTCCGAAAGTCGAGCTGGTAAAGGGAGAGTTTAACCCCCATGATGACTGACCCGATCGCCGATATGTTGACCCGCATCCGTAACGCGGTAGGTGTGGAGCGCCCCTACGTTGACATGCCCATCTCCAAAGTCAAGCGAGGCTTGGCGGATGTCCTCAAACGCGAGGGCTACATTTGGGATTGGCAGGAGATGGAAGCCGCGCCGGTGACGCAATTGCGAATCGAGCTGAAATATGGCCCCAACGGCGAACGCGTGATCCAACGGATCCGACGCATCAGTAAGCCGGGACGCCGTATTTACACCAAGGCCAAGGACCTGAAACCGATCCTGGATGGGCTGGGAATCTGCATCATCAGCACCAGCCGGGGAGTGGTCAGCGACCGCGAAGCGCGGCAGCGCAACCTGGGTGGCGAAGTTTTGTGTGAAGTGTGGTAAGCAGTTTCAGAAACGATGAGTGCCATGTCCCGTATCGGAAATCAACCCATCCCCCTGCTCGACGGTGTCAAGCTGACCATCGAAGGTTGCAAGGTGACCGCCGAAGGTCCCCAAGGCACGCTCCATTGGGAGCATCGCCCCGAGGTCCAGGTCCAGATCGACCAGCAGGCCAAGCAAGTAATTGTCACCAAGACGAAAGACACCCGCCAAGCCCGCGCCTTCCACGGCCTGACGCGATCGCTGATCAATAACATGATCATCGGCGTGAAGAGTGGATACGAAAAGCGGCTGGAGATTGTCGGCGTCGGCTATTTGGCGGCCGTGCAAGGCGACACGTTGCAGTTGCGTGTCGGGTTTGCCAACGAAATTCAAAAGAAGATCCCCCAAGAGCTTGATGTGAAGTGCCCCGATCAAACGCACGTCGTAGTCCGCGGTTGCGACAAGCAGCAAGTCGGAGAATTTGCCGCCGAGGTGCGGGCGATCCGCAAGCCAGAGCCCTATAAGGGGAAAGGCGTGCGATACCAGGGTGAGTACGTCAAGATCAAGCCGGGCAAGTCCGCGACCTAATCCTCGAAGGCCGTCGGGGCTGTCGGTTAAGGTCCCATCCACGAACAACCAATAAAACGAGCGAACTGTGAACAAGCAAAAAGAAATCGAATTGCGGAGGCAGCGTCGCCGGCACCATGTACGCAATCGCGTCCGCGGGACCGCCGAGTGTCCGCGGTTGACCGTGCAGCGCAGCCTGCAGCACATCGGAGTACAGATCGTCGACGATATGGCCCGGAAGACCTTGGCTTCTGCCAGCACGCGAGACCGAGCTGTGCGGGAACAAGTCCGTGATGGCGGCAACAAGTCGGCGGCGGAGATCATCGGAAAGATCATCGCCGAAAAGGCGAAGTCCATCGGTGTGGAACGAGTCGCTTTTGATCGAGGTCACGCCAAATACCACGGAAGGGTGGCTTCGTTGGCGAATGCGGCTCGCGAGGCGGGATTGACCTTCTAGCCTCGGTTATCACAGAATGAAGAGATCCACTAGCGGTGAGAACACCCGTGTGTTGTCCGCCGTCAACGGGAATGCCAGGAGCTTAAAGACGTGTCGACAGATCGTAATCTCGGTGAAAACATCGAAAAGGTAGTTAAGATCCGCCGCTGCGCCGCTGTGGTCAAGGGGGGAAGACGCTTCAGTTTTGCCGCCATGACCGTGGTCGGCGACGGCCGAGGCAAAGTGGGCTGGGGCTATGGCAAAACAAATGAAGTCACGCCCAGTGTCGAAAAGGCCAACAAGCAGGCGGCTCGCGAGATGGTCGAGGTGAGCATCGTCAATGGAACGATCCCGCCTAAGGTCCATGGGCACTTTGGGGCTGGACGAGTCGTCCTGGTTCCGGCCGGTGCGGGTACCGGGATCATCGCGGGCCAGGCCGTTCGTGCCGTATGTGAGGCTGCCGGGTTGCAAAACATTCTGACCAAGAGTTACGGAACCAATAATCCCATCACGCTCGTGAAAGCAACCTTCGACGCCCTGGCTCAACTGAGGACGCGGGAAGATACCGAGCGGCTTCGAGGAGTATCCTTGTCATGAGATTGAACGACGTACATCAAGGGATCCAAAAACGCAAAAAGGCGCGTCGTGTCGGACGAGGGACCGGTTCGGGGCGAGGCAAGACGTGTGGACGGGGGCATAAGGGACAGAAATCGCGAGCCGGATCGTCGGCTTCCGTCATCTTTCAGGGCGGGACGATGCCATTGGTCCGCCGAATTCCCAAGCGGGGTTTTAACAACCGCTTTGCGCTGAACGTAACGACCGTCAACGTCGCCGATCTGGAACGCACGTTCCAGGATGGCGACGAAGTCAATCCCGAGACGTTGCGCGTCAAGTCGCTGGCCAAGGGGCGGTACGATGTGCTCAAGATCCTGGGCGACGGAACGTTGACGCGGCGGCTGAAAGTCTCGGCTCACCGCTTCAGCCAGTCCGCGCGGGAAAAAATCGAACAGGCCGGAGGCGAGGTCTGCGTGCTGGGCGGGCAGAGCCAACCCTCCAAGAAAGCGTCACCCTCCTCGTAATTGGCGAAGGATTCGCCGCGAGGCGTATTACCGAAGGCTCCTAAAAAACCGTTGTGATCTGATCGACGACGGACATGGAAAGGACGGAACGCAATCATGTGGGAGAAGCTTCGCATTGTTTTTACCATCCCCGAACTCAGGCAGAAAATCTTCCTGACCCTGCTGTTCCTGGCCATCTACCGCGTCGGGTGGCATATCCCGCTGCCGATCATCGACCAGGAAGTCATGGGGCAGACGGCGGGTCAAGACGGTGGACTGGGTGATTTTGTCGATCGCGTGGCCGTGTTCAGTGCCAGCAACCTTCGTCAAGCGACGATCTTCGGCCTGGGGATCATGCCGTATATCAGCGCATCGATCATCTTCCAGTTGCTGGGGAGCGTGTGGAAGCCCATTGAACAGCTCCGAAAGGAGGGGGAAACAGGCCGGAAGAAAATCAACGAATACACGCGTTATCTGACGGTCGCCCTGTGCTTGGTCCAGAGCTGGTTCTACGTCCGCTTATACCTGATGGCACAACCGGCTGGTGGCGAGGCCGGATTGGTCGATCCGGCGTTCCTGAACGCCAACGGGGTGCTTCATTTCGGCTGGCAATTGACGGCCGTGTTGATCATGACCTGTGGGACCATCTTCCTGATGTGGCTGGGCGAGCAGATCGACGAGTTTGGTATCGGCAATGGGATCAGCTTGTTGATCATGGCCGGTATCCTGGCTCAGATGCCCGGTGCCGCCGCACAATTGTTCCGGGACGCCGACATGCAACTCGCAGGGCTCACCCCCGGACGCATCGGCGTGGAAACGCTGATTGTGCTGACCGTGTTGTTCGTCGCCGTCGTGGTCGGGGTGGTGTTCATCACGTTGGGCCAGCGACGTATCCCCACCCAAAGTGCCAAACATGTGCGTGGGCGTCGAGTTTATGGGGGCACGCGGCAGTACCTGCCGTTGCGGATCAACCAAGCCGGTGTCATGCCCATTATTTTCGCCAGCAGTCTGTTGATGTTGCCCGCCATGATCTTCAACTTCATGGCGAATACCTTCACCGGAACCGCCAATCTCTGGGCCAATTTGTACCAGATCTTTGGGCCCGGTACATCGTTCACGTACAACGCGGTTTACGTGGGCTTGATCTACTTTTTTTGCTACTTTTGGGTAGCCATTACATTCAATCCGAAGGAAATGGCCGAGAATCTGAAAGACTACGGTACCTTTATTCCAGGGTACCGACCTGGCAGAAGGACGGCCGACTACCTGGAGCGGGTGTTGGAGCGAATTACCTACGTCGGCGCTGGCTTTTTGGCCATCGTCGCTATCGTGCCCACGGTGGTTTCCGCCTCGTTGGGCGTCAGTTTTACAGTTGCCAGTTTTTATGGAGGTACGGGGTTGCTGATCGCCGTCAGCGTGG
>SKVE01000580.1 GCA_007129635.1 Planctomycetaceae bacterium | reverse complement strand
CGTGATCTCGGTAAACGTGCCGTCGCCGTTGTTGCGATACAGGACGTTGGGGCCAAAATTGTTGATGTAGATGTCGGGGAAACCGCTGTTGTCGATGTCGGCAACAGCCACGCCTAAACCAAAACCCGCATCGCCG
Source organism: Planctomycetaceae bacterium (assembly GCA_007129635.1). Taxonomy (GTDB): domain Bacteria; phylum Planctomycetota; class Planctomycetia; order Pirellulales; family Pirellulaceae; genus SKKK01. Next base: position 3,805 of record SKVE01000580.1, on the reverse strand, counting down.
ACCCGTGCCGAATCGGTCACGTCGCTAAACGTGCCATCGCCATTGTTGCGGTACAACGCATTGCGTCTGGGATAAGCCTCCGCGGGTGGCAGCGGCGCGCCGCTCAAGAAGTAGATGTCGACCAGGCCATCACCGTCGAAATCAAACAAGGCCAGACCTGCCGAGACGGCTTCGACGATGTACTTCTCGCCCCCGCCGCCTCCGTCGTCATGCACAAACAACACCCCCGACCGGTCGGTGATGTCCGTCAGAAGAATATCGCACGGCGGCCCTACGTCCGTCGGCCCTTCATTCTTGGGGTCTTGGACGTCCGCGGCTGGCCGAGCGACATGCGCCGGCACCCATTCGATAACCGACGCCTCGGATTCGATCTCCGGTGTCTGGCCGCACCCACCGGCGGCCATGATCGCCACGATCCACATCATCGTGAACCAAGCAGCGGATAATCCAGGCAAAACGGGGATTCGATGGAAAGCGGCGATCATACTCATGGCTCTTGAAGTAGATGAGCGTAAGCCTCGCGATACTCGCGGTTGCCAGGGTCCAGCTTGACCGCTTGTGCCAGATCCTCGCGGGCCGCAACCGTTTGGCCCGCATGCCACCGGGCCGTCCCCAGGATGTAGAAGTGTTCGGCGCTTGGCGCCAATTCCACGGCTCGGCGGGCCAGCGCGACGGCTTCTTCAGGATCGCGGTCGGGCAGCATGCGGATCTGAGCCAGCACGCCGTACGCTTTGGGTTGCTGGGGCGCCAGTTCGATCGCCCGCCGCAAGGCTGCCTCGGCTTCCTGATACTGGCGGCTGCGAACCGCCAGAACCCCCAGGCTCAACCATGCTCCAGAGTTATCCGGCTCCAATTCGCAATACTCGCGGAAGAATCGCAACGCCTGGTCGTAGCGGCCTACGTGATGGTACAGTTCCGCCAGCCGGAAGCGGCTCTCGCGATGCTCGGCGTCGAATTCCGCCGCCGCTCGCCAGTTCCGTTCCATGCCCGCGGCGTCGCCGTGTCGGCCGTGGATCTCGCCAGCCAGCATGTACGTGTTGGTCAGCGTGATTTCCATCCGCAGCAGATCGCCTCGTTCCGGAGACAGCTCGGGGGCCATCCGGGGTTGCTGCGATCGAAACTTGCGGAACTTCTCCAGGTACTGAGCGGCCTGCTGGGACTCGCCCAGCTTTTGCAACGCCAGACCGGCGCCGTAGTAGGCGTCCAGTTGTTCGGGGTCCAACTCGATGGCCCGCAGATGGCAACGCTTGGCGTTCTGCGCGTCGCCCGCTTGTTGATAAGCCTGCCCCAACCGCACCCAGCCTTCCGCCGAATCCGGATGGTGGGTGACGAACGTCTCCAGCACTTTGGCCGCGTCGGTAAACTGCCCCAAAGGCATCAACGCTTCGGCCAATTGCAGAGGGATGGTTGCCGACCGGGGGGCCAACTCCATCGCTTGACGGAGATGGGATTCCGCCGTCGTATAATCGCCTTTGGTGAACGCCAATCGGCCCAAGGAATAATGAGCGTCGGCGAATCCGGGATCCAAGTGCAGGCATCTTTCCCAAAGCTGGACCGCGCCCGCTTCGTGGCGATGCCGCTGGTGGACGGTTCCCAAGACGTGATGCGCCTCGGCGCACGCGGGAAACGCATCGACCAGCCGCTCCGCCACCTCGAAGGACCGGTCACGCAATTGGGCCACGCGGTGTTGAATCTCCGAGGCTTGCTCGGGGATCTCGAACGCCGGACGGGCCGGCTTCAGCGGCTGGGACAGGCCGGTCAACACGGATGATGGGGGATTTGGTCCCAACGAAGCGGCTGTGTTTTCACGGGGCGACCACAAAGATTGTGTCGCCGTGACCGCCAGCACCACAAACACTGCGGCCAGCGGCAAGAGCAACAAAAACGGGCACCAACGTCGGCGCATCCAAGAAACCCGAGCGCACGGCGGTGACCGGCCGCCACCGTCGCTACGGTTGACACCACTGGCTTTCCGAGGAAGCGTCCGCACCCTTCACGCCCTCGCCCCAAGCACGCAACAGAAACACGAAATGTCGAAAAGGTCTTTTGGGCTCTTGCCCATCGCAAAAGGTAGGACGGGCAGCAGTCAGCGCCCGTCCTACTTCGCGTGGTTTGCCGTCTTGCTCAGTTGGAAGTCAGTTCCAGGGGGATATTATTCCGTCCCGGTTCGACGGTGACCCGAAGACCTGACTTGCGCGGAAAGTTGTACTTTTGAGGAACAACAAAGGTAATCTTCGGCTCCTGCCGCACTCCGGGCGGCGGCGGAACGTATTCGATTCCCTGCTTTTCCGCTTCCTCCTGGGACATGGGGGTATCCACGATGTTCTTCACCACGCCCACATGATACTCGCCGGGCAGCGTACCCGCCTCGGGGGTTGCCGCTACGTCTCCCGTCACCGCTGCTGTCAATTTGTAAATCCCTTGAGCATTGGTCATGCCGGTGGCCGACGCGCCTTGCCCTTCGGTGACCGGCACAAACGTGACGGTCGCGTCAGCGACCGGTTCGCCGTCAACCGTGACAAGGCCTTCGACATACTCGGTTTGCAACGCGGGTGGACCGCCACACCCGACCGCGGCCGCGATGCACGCAGCCAGTCCCAATAACATCAACCCCTGGTGAACTCGACCCATGATTTCTTCCTTGTTGTGTAGTGTTTGAGCTAGGGCGGGGCGGAGTCACCGGTCGCCGCGCGACGCATTGTCCGCCCAATGCCCAGCATGAGAGCCTCGCGGACGAACGCCGCGAGGAACATAATAACAGAATATCCGGTGCTCGGTCCAATTATCTCGGCAATTGGACCGATTCGCCGCCAAAGGCAGAGCCCAGTGCACCCCATACGCCGTACGGCGATGGCCCGGCATAATCCTGTGGGTTACCCCCACCCCACTGCGGCATATCCTGGACCGTTCTGGTCGGGTCTCCCGCATCGATGGTTTCTGCAATGAAGGTGACCGCACCGTCGACCATCAACACATTCACGCCGCCGGGATGGTAGCTGCTGGCCGTAACCATCGCCCAACTTTCACCCGAATTACCGCAACTGGGACCGTTGGGCGGTAGCATGGGATGCCACAGAGTGTACGGCGTAATCGCGTCGGCCCAACGCCAACCAGGCAGCCAGCCCGGACCCTGAATGTCTCCGGTCAGCATTCGATCCGGCCCCACTCGTACCAAGCAATGGCTCGGTGGCGCACCGTTCCAAGCACCAATATTACTGGCCAAAGCTTCCGTGACTCTTCGGCTGCCCGCCACGCCGATTTTGACCTCAGAGATCATCATCGTATTGCTGGTACCGTCGGTGATGCCTGCGAAAGTCTTATTCGCCGTGTTTCCGCGCCCGAAAACCCCCCGGCTTTCCCACCAGTTCCAGTCCAGCCAGTAATCCCCGCGGTTCGCCTGATAGCTGATCGGCCCCAAATCGCTGCCGTGCACCGATGTGCTGCCAGGATCCGAGGGACATACGAACGTCGGAATCGTCGTCCTGAGCAATTGGGTGGCGTGCCACGGACGTTCGATGCCAATATGGGTGTTCACCAGCACATCGTACATCGGCTGCTGTTCCATGAACGGCAGAAGTACTGTGGCGTAACTCCAGCGATCACGGCCCGTCCCGTCATCCCATTGATCTCGCGGGTGAATGCCAGGGTCGGCCACACGATCAGGATTCCGGAACAACATCTGGTGCGAAGAATTCGGGAACCGCTTGTGCGTGTCATGAAAATTATGCACCGCAAGGCCCAACTGTTTCAAATGGTTTGTGCACTGAGCACGACGGGCCGCCTCGCGGGCCGCCTGGACCGCTGG
>SKVE01000389.1 GCA_007129635.1 Planctomycetaceae bacterium | reverse complement strand
CTGGATGTTGGTCGGGACATTGGTTGTGTCACTTGGGTGTGGACCTTCGGGCCCCCCGAGACCAAAGACCTATCCGGTCACCGGCGTGGTGACGTACAATGGTCAACCAGTGGCGGGTGCCAACCTGAATTTCCAGTTGACCGATGGTTCAGGCTACGCGATGGCGATCACGGATGACGCCGGGCGATACAGCCTGATGACGTTCGATACAAATGACGGAGCTGTCCCGGGCGAATACGTCGTGGGGATCACCAAGTACGACCAGGCCGTCGTGGTCGACGACATGTCAGACGACGATTACGTCCCCCCGGAAGAGCAGGAGTCGGTCGCTTCCACCGGTAACCAACTGCCCACCAATTACTCGGTACCTCAGACGTCGGGCCTGACCGCCACGGTTCGCGAGGAACCCAATGAATTCGACTTTGAATTGACCGACTAGCCCTCGCTTAGCACCGTTCGAGAAATAACTGTCCAATGTCCCTCGCCCCTCGTGGGCGAGGGCAGGGTGAGGGGGCACGCGATGCGACCCCTTCCGCCGATTCCACCAAAAAAATACCTGGCCGGGTGCTTTCGGCTTTCTGGCAAAAAGCTACGTCGGCTGCGGGTGGACTGCGGAAATGCCGGCGGGTAAACTGATCGCATGACGGATAGCGAACTTGCTGGCCATGTGACCGGACTGCCGTTTGCGGCTTGGTTTGTGGGAACGGATGTCATGACCCAGCCGGGGCAACCTATCCTGTTGTTGGTAACTCGCGTGTTTCTTGGGAACCGGGCGCGTATAAACGAAGAGAATCGAACAAGATGCCCGACGAGCGGCTGCTGGATATCTTCTTGAAGTTCGGGATCGCTGCGGCGCTGGGATTGTTGATCGGTTTAGAGCGAGAGAAGGCTCAGCGTGACGATGAATCGCCCGGCGTCCGCGACTTTATCCTGTTTGCGCTGATCGGCGGAGTCACCGCCTTTATGGCCGACCAGTACGAAAACAGTGCGATCCTGATCGTCGGTTTCGTCGGGGTGGTGACGCTGCTGATCTCCTGCTACTGGCAGGATCGTCAGACCAGCGATACCGAGCGAGCGGGGATCACGACCGAGATCAGCGCGATGCTGACGTTCTTTCTGGGCGCGCTGGTGATCAAGGGCGCCGGGCTGATGGCCACCGCGATCGGGGTGGCTGTCTTGGTCGTGCTGTCTCAGAAAGGATCGCTCGGTCGGCTGAAGAGTCACGTGCAACAATTCGAAATCAATGCGGTCGCCAAATTGCTGATCATCAGCTTTATCGTGCTGCCCATTCTCCCGCGGCAATCCCTGGATACCATTGTCACCTTTCCCTTGGGACGGATCGTCGAGTGGGAGGAGCCGGACCGGCAATTGACCATCGATCTGATCCCAGGGTTGACGTTCGAAACGGGCCAGGTATTGACCGTCTACGGAGCGCAGTCGCGCCGGCTGGGGACCGTGCATGTCCGGGATGTTTCGGAGCATCGGTTGGTCGGCCGCTATACGGGCGACGCACAGGACGGCTTGATCGTCGATCAGATGCTGACCGCCGAACCCACGGGACGCCTGCTGCGCGTGGCCCTGTCGGCCATCCAACCTTACCGGGTCTGGTTGATCGTCGTCCTGGTCTCGTTCATCAGCTTTATCGGCTACGTGCTGATCAAGGTGATCGGCGCCAATGCGGGCATCGGCTTGACCGGGCTGATCGGCGGCCTGGCCTCCAGTACCGTCACCGCCGTCAGCTTCGCACGACGCAGCTTGGAAGCGCCCGACTGGAACCGGCGGTTTGCCATCGCCGTCATCCTGGCCTCGACGGTCATGTTCCCACGGTTGCTGGTCCAGATCGCGGTGGTCAACTATGCGCTGATGCGCAACATTCTGGTCCCGATCACCGTGATGGCCGTCGTGGGTCTGATCGTGGCCGTCTTCTACTTCACCCGATCGACTCGGCAATGGGTGCAGACCGAACCGCTGCAGTTGAGCAATCCGTTCAGTCTGAAAGGCGCGTTGTCGTTCGCCGGGATCTTTGCCACCATGCTGATCGTCACGCGGTTGGCGATCGACTATTTGGGAGACGCCTGGCTGCCGTTGATCGCGGCGATCAGCGGCCTGACCGACGCCGACGCGATCGCGTTTTCCATCAGCGACGCCCATTCAGCGGGCTTGATCAGCCTGGAATGGGCCAGTTTCAATTTGGTGCTGGGGGCGCTGACCAATACGCTGGTCAAACTGGCGCTGGTCTTTTGGTTGGGGCATCGAGGCTTGTTTCGCGAGGTACTGCTGGCCTTTCTGATCATCGGGGCTTCCGGTATCATCACGATGGTGTTTTATTACGATCTTTGGACGTTGCCATAAACAGGGCCAACGGCTGTATCTTTTTCCTGCAGGAGACCTTCGCATGAACCACCGAACCCGGACCTGGCTGGTTGGTACCATCGGATGGATCGTTGTGATGACAGGGGGCGCCGTCCCCGTGGTGGGCCACACGAATGACGAAGCATCCGCGTTCGTGCCGCTGTTCAACGGGCACGATCTGACCGGCTGGCATCCGATCAACGTCGGCCCCGACACCTTTACCGTGCGGGATGGGATCATCGTGTGTACCGGGATCCCCACCGGGCTGTTGCGCACCGAGAAACAATACGAGAACTTTATCCTCGAAATGGAATGGCGGCACATGCAGCCTGCGGGAAACGCCGGGCTGTTCGTGTGGGGCGACGCTCTGCCGGCGGTCGGTTCGCCGTTCGCGCGCGGGATCGAGGTCCAGATCCTGGACAACGGCTACGACGCCAAAGGCAAAAACGAGTGGTACACCACGCATGGCGATGTGTTTCCGGTGTGGGGAGCCACGATGACACCGGCCGGACGTATCTGCAACAACGGCCGACGCAGCTTTCCCACCGAAGACCGCGTCAAGGACTCGCCCGAGTGGAATCATTACCGAGTCGAAGCTCGGGACGGCGAACTGCGGTTGAGCGTCAATGGCAAGGAAGTCACGGTCGGCAAGGACTGTGTGCCGCGCAAAGGCTACTTGTGCCTGGAATCCGAAGGATCCGAAGTCCACTTCCGCAACATCAAGATCATCGAATTGCCCTCGACCAACCCATCCCCCGAACAGACGGCGGGCGAGGCCGAAGGTTTTGTGCCGCTGTACACCGGAGTCGACTTGACCAACTGGCGCGCCGATCCGGGCCACCTGGGACATTGGCAGCCCAGCGATTGGCGATTGGTGTACGATGGCCAGAGCCAGGCGAGCGACAAGAATTTGTGGACCGAACAGGAATTCGAGGATTTCGTGCTGATCTGCGATTGGCGATGGACACGCAAGCCGGAACTCAAACCCCTGCCCGTCATCCTGCCCAGCGGCGAGCAGGCGTTGGACGAACAGGGTCAACCGAAAACCGAGATGACACCCGATGCCGGCGACAGCGGCATCTACTTGCGGGGCAGCAGCAAGAGCCAGGTGAATATCTGGTGTTGGCCCGTTGGATCGGGCGAGGTCTACGGGTACCGCACCGACCGCTCGATGCCCGCAGAAGTTCGAGCTGCGGTCACCCCGTCGACCAAGGCGGACGCACCCATCGGCCGCTGGAATCGATTCGTCATCACCCTGCAAGGCGATCGATTGACCGTGGTGCTGAACGATCAAACGGTCCTCGACGATGCTCGATTACCCGGCATCCCGCAGCGAGGTCCCATCGCCCTGCAACACCACGGCGACCCCATCGAATTCGCCAATATCCTGATCAAGCCACTCGACAACGCCGCTGACTGAAAGACCTGGCATGTTCAATGTTACGCCTTTTGAGTGCCTTGAAGCACAGGACAGGACCGAACCCATGCGAATAGGACGGATTGCGGCGCTGTGCATGGCAGGCGTCCTCACGGCGGGGGTGGTTCACGCGGAAACCGTCGAAATAGCCGGCCTGAACGAGTTGGCCCATTATGCG
>SKVE01000144.1 GCA_007129635.1 Planctomycetaceae bacterium | reverse complement strand
GGTTCCCAGGTCGATCCCTACGGCAAATTGTGCGTTCATCGTGTCTTCCCTGCTAAGCGAGTGCGTGGCCAATTGACTTCAGCGGTGGGGATCATGGCAATTGGACCTCTGCGGGAGCAACCACATCGGCCGCTTCGTCGCTGCCGGACCATCGAGGCATTTCGCATCGAGTCGCCTGCCAACCGTGGTGGACCAGACTGCCCGAAAACGGGGGCTGGCCCGCCACGTTGCCGGTCAACCGAAAACGACCGGTATCAAAACCGGCCGGGATGTCCACCGATTGGCCCTCCTGGCGATCGACGACTGGATGTAACTGGAACAATCGGTCGATCACCGATCGGCAATCACGAAGCACATCGCGAGCCGCCGCGCCAACCTGTTCGTCGGTGTACTGATCCAAATTCTCCTGTACCAGATCCACAAAGCGAGCCTCCCGTTGCAGAGTGGCCAGCAGCGAAACAGCATCGCTACGAACGGGCCGCTGGGGCGTCGCCGTCGCCGCCGGCTGCGGTTTGGAGGGCGCTGGAATCCTGGCAGACGCGGATGAATCGTCTTCCGGTTGCAGTGCAGTGGCAATACGTTCGGCCATGCTTGCGTGGAACAAGGCCGCAAAAAAGGCGCGGATGGCCACGGTGAATCTCATGCAGATGACCCCTGTTGTTTCATTCTTTCGTTTGGTCAAGACTAGCGCAACGCCAGTTTCATCGACCTGACCATCGTTCGTATCGAAACCGATCTTGTCAACGGGGCACGGCTGGGCGGGGGGTGCGAATCCCCTGAACTCAACTTGTTCCGTCGCCAGCTACTAGCGACGGCCAAATGGTGCTTGCTACCGCTCGATGTTTGGCTGATAATAAAAGCAGAAAGTTGTGTGTTGTCCTTCACAGGTCCGCAGAACTCGATCCAAGTCACCTCGAATTGGGAGGGCGAGTCTTGACACCCGATACTCCGGATCCCCGCTCAAATCAGGAAGTTCCCATCTCGCCGCCCGGCGCCCCCCAGGTGCCTGGTTCGTCTGCCGGTCGGGGCCAAGAGAAGCCAGTCCGGCCCGCGCCCAAGGTTCCCATGGCTGGCCAAGAGCGACCGATCCAACCGGCCCCGACGGCTGCGTCCCAGCCCACGGCTCAACAGGTTCCCGGCCCTGGGACGCCAGCAAAGCCAGCCGGTCGCCCCAGTTCCAGCGCGTACCCGATCCAACCAGCCCCAGCTCCACCGGCACCCAACGCCAACCAGCGTTCGGAAGCTTCGTTGACAGCGCCGCGAGTTCCCATGCCGTCGGGCTCACAACCGGCCCAGCCGGCGGCGTCTCGATCGGCAGATTCGACCGGTGGTCCAGCGCCTGCCAATGCGTCGCAACCGATTCCATCGCCTGCCAGCCTGCCGACCGTCGCGTCCCGATACCCCAGCGGCGTGCCGACTTCCGGACCAGGCGGCGTTCCGGTCCAGGCTGTCCAGCAGGGATATCGCGCCAGTCACACGCCGGGTCAGCAGCCCTTGCCGACCGCCACCCCGGTTTGGGCTCAGCCCCAGCCGGTCGCGACTCCGCCGCCGATGGCTCCGCCCAGCCTTCTGAGCGGTTCGCCGCCGGATCGATCATCATCCGGCAGCGCCTGGCCCATGCAGCCGCAACCCACCCCGACACCCCAGCGGCCGGGCGGCGCCGATCGGCCGATCCTGGCCGCCAGGTCCCGCGTTCACCGTCATAAACGGCGCAAGGAATCGTCCTATCTGGCGATGATGTTTCTGATGGGAGCCACGTTTTTCTTGCTCAGCGTCGTGATGATCATCGCCGTGGTGCTGTTCCTCTGAGGAACCATGTTGACCGAAATCGATGGCGAAAACTCGGCCGGCGAAGATTCGAGGGATCGTGCTGCGGCAACCAGCGTGCTGGGATACCAGGCGGAACCCTCACGACGTTGGACGGTGTATCAGTTGGCCGCCGCCATGATCCTGGCGAGTCTCTTCAGCGCAACCCCTGCCGTGTTGGACATCGTCGATCACCTGCGGTCCGTCGATTCACCGGGCGTTGCGCGATGGGCCTGCTTGCTACTGCTGGCTGCGATGGTCCAGTTCGCCTACACGATTTACCTGGTGCAGTTGCCGGACTGGAGCACCGTGTGGGTTGTTTCGTTGGCGACGCTGTTCTTGGCATTCGTCTACGCCATGCTCGTCGCGGTGTTGATCATGGGCCAGCCTCAGAGCCACATCGTCCAGCTTTTGGGACTCGAAGATCAATTGCACGGCAACCGCGCTGCCGGATGGTGCGCGATCATGCTCAGCCTGACCTGTCTGCTGGCTTATGCAGCGGGCCGAATCAGTGTGCGATGGTACCAAGCCTGTCAGATGCTGGCTTCGTCCGGTTCGCTCACTCGGAAGAAGTCGGTTCAGTAGTCGGTTCCGCAGCGCCATCCGCCGTTTCATTAGCCGTAGCTTCAGCCGCAGCTTCAGCCGTAGCGTCAGCCGCAGCGTCAGCCGCAGCGTCGGGGATCACCGCCGGCGCCTTGACCGCCTTGCTCAGACCGGCCGCGACCCAGATCTGTTCGAGCAGCCTAGCACAGGTGTTCACACTGGCATCGCGAGGCAGTTTAGCCAGATGGCTCGGATGGGGCCGTAGCGTTACGGGCCCCGCATACTTCTGCGCCACGAATGACCGCAATATCTTCCCATGACGCGAGATCGAGTCCTCGGTTGGCAGCAGACGCTGCTTGTCGGTGATCGAGCGAAGATCGGCGTCCAGCGGCACGTCGGCGATGGTGACCGAGACGATCTGTGGCCCCGTCAGTTCGGCCAACTGGTCACTGCCACCGCCACCCACCTGCCAGTTCCAGGTATCCAGCGCCAATCCAATCTGTTCGGCGCCAATCGTACGGATCAACGTCAACAGTTCTTCGGCCTGGTGGATGAATTGATAGCTTGCATCCGCTCGATGCTCAGCAGCCGCTCGCAAGGCCAGTCCGGCCCGAATCCCGTGGGGCGATAGCGCTTCGGCCACCGCTTGCAATCGCGTTCGATGCTGCTCGAAGTTCTCGTGGTACGGCAAATCTTCACTAGCTGGTTGGATTTCAAGCGTACAGTACGTGAATCCGATCTCCTTCGCCGCCGCAGCCAGCGCCGGAAGACGCTCGATCTGCTTAGCAAACGCCTCGGCACCGGCCGACAAATCGACCGGCTGCACCCAACCACCTACTTTTACCCGACCGCTGTGAATGTATCTGGCCGCTTCTTCCACGCCGGACACCAGGGCCCGTTTGACGATCTCACCAGCCTCTAAGTCGAGCCCCCGAAATCCGTAGGTCAATGCCAATTCAATTAGTTCGCTTTGCCTGCCAATTACCCCTAACGAAGACGGGTGTAAGTTTTTGTACATGCATTCCTCCCCTTTTATAAACAATGTTGGTTCTAGCGTGGTTGGACGCCATCCTTTCCGCGGAAAAGACGACTTGGCGTGTTGTTGCTGGGAAGACCGTTCGGCAGGCCAGACGTTCGCCCTAATTCGCGTTGACGCCTCGTATCTTAGGGAAAATACCCCGCGTCTTCAAAGGGGTGTCGGAAAAGAGTCACGTCTTTCTGGGACGTGGCCCCTTTCGCGTCCTTGCAGTTCTCCGTCCGTTTGCCTTAGAATGACCGGTTTCCCATTTCTCGCACCCTCCTTTCCTCCTGGCACATCATCACATGGCTCGACGCTTTATTAGCCAACTGGGCGAACGCGAATCGGTCGACGAGGTCTTCCTGGTCGCCGACAAACAACTGCGGACCAACCGGCAGGGCAATTTTTACCTCCAGATGCGTCTGTCGGATCGCAGCGGATCGCTGACGGCGATGATGTGGAATGCGAACGACAAAGTGTACAGCTCGTTCGAAAACGGGGACTACGCCCGAGTTCAGGGGACCTCCCAGTTTTACAACGGCGCATTGCAGATGATCGTCACCCGCATCGATCGCGTGATACCTCGCGACGTGGACGAAACGGATTTCGTGACGCTGAACGTGTCGACAATCGACCGTCTGGCGGCCGAAGTCGCCGAAATGTTGCGGACGGTGCGCAACGAGTCGCTCTGCAATCTGGTCGAGTGTTTTCTGGTGGATGAAGCCTTCATGGCGGCGTTGACATCGGCACCGGCGGGGATCAAGAATCACCACGCGTACCGTGGCGGATTGCTCGAGCATATTCACAGTATGTTGCGGTTGGTATCGATTGTGGCGCCTCACTACCCCGATCTGGACGCCGATCTGCTGCTGCTGGGCGCCTTCCTGCATGACGCCGGGAAGATTCGCGAATTGACGTACGAGCGAGAACTGGCGTACAGCGACGAGGGCCAATTGGTCGGTCATCTGGTGATCGGCGTGGGCATGCTGGACGAAAAGGTGCGAGAAGTCGAACGGCTGACCCGCGAGCCCTTTCCTCGGGAGCTGCAGTTACGTTTGCAGCACATGATCGTCAGCCACCATGGTCAGTATGAATTCGGCAGTCCCAAGCTGCCCATGACGCTGGAAGCCATCGCCTTGCACTATCTGGACAATCTGGACGCGAAGATGCACAGTCTGGGGACTTTGATCCGCGAAGATGCCAACACCGACAGCAACTGGACCCCGTTTCAGGCCCCCTTGGGTCGAAAACTCTACAAGGGTGGCGAAGCCGCGCGAGAGAACTAAATGAGCGACGAATCGATCGAACAACGCATCCTGGACCATGTCAGTGCCCCGAATTATCAGCCCGTCAAGCCGCGTGTGCTCGCCAAGCAGTTGGATCTGCCGCCCGAAACCCATCGTGATTTTCGAAAGCTCGTCAAGCAATTGATCAAGGCCGGTAAGTTGGCTTGGGGATCGAGGCATCTGGTCGCTTTGCCGGGGGCGGTGCCGGTCCGCTCCGAACGGCCGTTGGTGACCGGGGAATTTCATCGCACCTCCAAGGGCTACGGGTTTGTACGTCCCTTGGGCACTCCCGTCTCGGAAGGCCGTCAGCAGGATATCTTCATCCCGCTGCGAAAAACGGGCGATGCCGCCACGGGCGATGTCGTCAAGGTCCGCTTGAAACGGTCGCGCCCCGGCGATCCGCGGTTGAGCGGAGCGGTGGTCGAGGTGCTACAGCGGGAAACAAGTCAATTTGTGGGGGTTTTTCTTCAGCGTGCCGGCCAGGCGTGCGTCCAGATCGATGGCAGCATTTTCACCGAGCCGATTCCCGTGGCCGATCCAGGGGCGAAGAACGCCGCGGAAGGCGATAAGGTCGTCATCGAAATGCTCCGCTTTCCCACCCATTTCCATCCGGGGGAAGGCGTGATTGTCGAGGTGCTGGGGGCTCGAGGCGCGCCGGGCGTCGATACGCGCTCGATCATCCGCGAATACAATCTGCCCGAACGTTTTCCGCTGGATGTGATGGATCATGCACGGGTCCAGGCAGCGGAATTCGACGAATCCATCGAATCGCGGCTGGATCTGACCGCCGAAACCATCGTCACCATCGATCCGGAAGATGCGCGGGATTTCGATGACGCCATCTCGCTGGAGCAACTGGAAAACGGCCATTGGCGGCTGGGGATCCATATCGCCGACGTGGCGCATTTTGTGCCCGAAGGCTCGTTGCTGGACATCGAAGCTCGTGAACGGGGTACCAGCGTCTATTTGCCCGACCGTGTGATCCCCATGTTGCCCGAGCTGATCTCCAATGGCTTGGCCAGCCTGCAGCCGGACAAGCTGCGTTACGCCAAAACCGTGTTCATCGAATGGACCGCCGACGGGGCGCGGGTGGCCACCGAGTTTCATAACTCGGCCATCGTCAGCAAACGTCGGTTCAGTTACGAAGAGGTCGACGATTATCTGACGGATCCGAATCGTTGGAAATCCAAACTGGCCAGCGGCATCTTCGCGCTGCTGGGCCGCATGCACCAACTGGCCATGATCCTGCGGCAGCGACGGCTGGAGGGGGGCGCGATCGAACTGACCCTGCCCGAAATCAAGATCGATCTGGATAAGCAAGGCCGCGTCTGCGGAGCGCATGCCGTCCAGCAGACGGTCAGCCATCAGCTCATCGAAGAATTCATGCTGGCCGCCAACGAAGCGGTTGCGGAGCATTTGAACGATCAGGGATTGAATTTCCTGCGGCGGATCCACGAACAGCCCGATCCGCGAAAACTGCAAGCCCTGACCGAATTCGTGCGCGAACTGGGCCTGGAATGCGACAGCCTGATCAGCCGCTTCGAGATCAAGCGAATCGTCCAGCAAGTACGCGACGATCCTCGCCGACACGCGGTGAATTTCGCCGTGCTGCGAAGCATGCAAAAGGCCGTCTACTCGCCCGTCGAAGAAGGCCACTATGCCCTGAACAGCCGCCACTACTGCCACTTCACCTCGCCCATCCGCCGATACCCGGATCTGGTCACCCATCGTATGTTCGACCGATTGGCTCGCGGCCAACGCCCGGTCGATGACTTCGATCAACTGGCCGTGATCGGTGCCCATTGCTCGGATCGCGAGCAGCGAGCCGAGGCGGCGGAGCGGGAGTTGATCAAGGTCAAACTGCTGACCTTCCTGCAACAGCGGATCGGCGAGCAGATGGAAGCCGTGATCACCGGCGTCGAGGAGTTCGGGCTGTTTGCCCAGGGGATCGAGCTGCCGGCCGAGGGCCTGATCCGCACCGAAACACTGGCCGATGACTATTATCGCTACGACCGCAGTACGCATTCATTGACCGGACACCGCCAAGGCAACAGCTATCGATTGGGCGATATCATCCAGGTGGAAATCGTTCGTATCGATATCGACCGCCGCGAACTGGACCTGCGCATGGTTCGCCGGTTGAGTCAGGCCAGCGGCGTGGCTCGGTTGATCCCTTCCGACGAAAGCAAGAAAGAGACGGCCCAAAAGAAGTCCAAGACCGCGCGACCGACGAAGAAGAAATCCAGTCGCGGAAAAGGGCCTCGTCGACCTGAATGAATCCGCGAGATTTGCAATCCCTGACAAAGGAGCCGTTCTATGTTCCGACCAACCTCCCACAGCCGCTGCGGCCGATTGTTGATCGGCGCTGCCTTGATTCTGGTGGCGGTCGCCTTGGCAGTGCCCACCAACGCCGCCGAACCATCGGCGAACACGACCGCCTTGACCATCGATTACGGGGACGGGGTCCAAAAACATTTTCCCCGTTTGGCCTGGAAGGAATCGATGACGGTGCTGGACGCCATGCAAGCGGCCCAAGACCATCCAAGGGGCATTACCTTTCGCTACCGAGGACGCGGGGCCACCGCGTTTCTGGTCCAAATCGATGACTTGGAAAACCAAGGACGAGATCGCAATTGGCTGTACCGAATCAATGGAAAACTTGCCGACCGCAGCTTCGCCGTGCAGACGGTCCAACCCAAAGATCAGATCACCTGGGAATTCGGGCAGCCCTACCAAGAAAAATGAAAGAAACACCCCGTCGAGCGTGGGGACCAAATCAACCTGGTCCAAAGGCGAAATAACGCTCGGAAGCCATCCCTCTGGATAATTTGACTTTATCCATGGGAAGGGAAAGTTGGCAGGAAGATGCCAGCGGCAAAAAAAATTTGGCATTTCCAATGCGAACCACGATACACCCGATCAATTCGTTTTGTTATCCTTTAACGAGATAATGTTGGGCATGATCCGAAACGCCCGCTAATTCGATGGTTCTTCAACGGAGAGCACACCCGTGAAACGACAAACACTGGCAGAAGCATTGGCCCTGATCGCTTTGATCGCTTTTGGAGCCCAGGTTCGGATCTATTTTCAGGATCTTCCCAACTTCGCTCCTGTGGCCGCCCTGGCACTATTTTCGGGCTACTTTTTCCGGTCCTGGATGATGGCCTTGTGCGTTCCTTTGGGGGTGATGGCGGTCAGCGATGCCTTTATCGGTGCCTACGACTGGCGGATGATGACGCTGGTGTACAGCATGCTGGCCATGCCGGTCGCGTTGCGTGGACCCCTGCGAAAGTACCTGAACATCGGCCAGGGCAATGTGGGTCGAGCGACCGGAGCGGTTGCCGGATTGGTGGCGTGCAGCCTGTTTACTTCGTTGGCGTTTTTCTTCACCACGAATTTCGGTTCATGGTTGTGGTTTGAAATGTATCCGCACAACGGGACCGGCCTGATGACTTGCTATGTCCAGGCCCTGCCCTTCTTCCGCTTCACGCTGGCCGGCGACCTGGCGTTCGCGCTAGGGCTCTTCGGCAGTTACGGTCTGGCGACGCAACTGGGATGGGCTCGACCGCACTTCGCCCACGCTGCCAGCCTTTAGGGCGGAGGGCATGGGGGTCGGGAGTGGCGTGTTCGAATTCTTCAGTCATTCGAAGATTTGGTATTTTCTCACGGGATTGGTTGAGTCTTCGGTACGTCGCGGTTCAGCTTCGACTCTTCGGATGCCCTGGAACGCCAGTCGTCCAAGAGATCCAGCCGGAAGACAACAACGGAGCAGCAACTCGGTGGGGAATCCACGCATGTTGTTGACGCTCCTTTGGTTTCTGTGATTGCTTTCGTTTCATTGGGTGACGGTCAGAGAAAAGTTGTCCAGGTAGAAGATGGTCTCCTCGGTTGCCAGGCTCATGAAGCCGACCCAGGTGACGCGGTTCAGCGGGACACTGGGCAGATCGGTGAACTCCTGCGATGGCTGGCCAGCGGGCGTGACTCGCAGCGCCCACGAAGTCGGGGCGTTTTCGTCCAGCGTGGCGACGATTTCGAATCGCGTCCACCGACCGACGGGCAACTCCATTCGAGCTTTGCCGTCCAGCACCAAACGACCGTCGCGGATCTGGAAATCGGGACCCGTGATGTAGGGTTGGCTGCTCCAATCGCGCCATTGGAAATGGACGATCGCCGCTGGTTCGACGCGCAGATCGAACTGGTTTTGGACTCGGCCCGCTCGATAATCGATACCACTGAAATAAAAGTGGGGGTTGTAGGCATGCTGCAGATCGGACGCATCGGTGACCTTGACGCTGTGCGCGCCGCTGGACGCGGTCTGATCGGTGACGACGATCAGATCGCTTCGGTCCTCGACGCGCAACTGAACGCCCGACGGCGGTTGGCCGACGGTATCGAATTCGAAATCAGCATGGATCGATAGCGGGGGCGGTTCCGGCGCGATCTCCAGCGACGGAAATCGGCCCGCGTCCGCTTTCTTTCGCCAAGCCTCGCCGCGGACGCCGGCCCGCGAAGGATCGAATGGACGGAAGCCCAATCCGATGGCGGGCGAATCGGGCGCCAGTTGGAAATCGTCGTTATGAGGATCGGCCAGCTTCGGATCAGCGACGATCGAGCCGGCTTCGTGACCGGCTTGTTGCCACTGCTCGAGTGTATTTCCCAGGAACTCGACCGGCTGGTCACCCGCATGCCAATAGCAGTTCTTGCCGCTTTCGTGCTGCAATCGATCCCAGGGCCCGCGCAACAATACGCCCTGGTCGTAGTAGACGATGTTGTTTTCGAAGGTGAACGACAGATGGTCCTCGACTCGCGTGGCTTGGACTTGGTACAGTTCGCTGAACGCCAGGATGTTGTTACGGATGATGTTTTCGCGACCGTAGTGCTGGTGGAAACCGCCCGTTTTGACTCGGTAAACCAGATTGTTTTCGAACAAGATGCCCGTGCTGCCTTCATCGGTATACAGGCCCCAACCGCCGTACGAATAAGCATAGATGTCGTGAAACACGTTATTTCGCACGACGGTCCCCTGCGACGGTCCCAGGGTGTAGATGCCGCCCATATCGCTCAGCAAGCCCTTGCCGATATGTCGAACTCGATTGAATTCGATCGTGTTCCGCTTCGCCAGGCTTTCTGCGTAGCCCCATCGCCAGCCGACCGAGATGCCGGTATAGAACAGGTCGGCGATGTCGTTGTGCGAGACTCGATTATCGCTGCTCTGTCCGATCCAGACGCCGACGGCGCAGGGAAAGATGTAGCCTCCGTGGCGGATGATATTGTTGTCCACCGTGATCCGTGCCGTGCGTTCGGCTTGATTGGCCGCGATTCCGGTTTCGCCGATCCGCACACCGCCCGCTCCAAAGTCGTGAATCAGCGAGTTCTGTAGCGTGCAATCGAAGCAGCCTTTGCGGAACCAGACGGCGTAGGTGCCCACATGCCCGATCTCACAATCGGACAGGGTGATGTGTCGAGCCCCATCGGCCATCACCACGGCCTCGATGGGCGCGGCGGCTTGAGCCGGTTCGAAGCCTTCGGGGGGCGTCAACCATTGGGCGTGCTGGAATACCAGTCCTTGGATCGTGATGTGCTCGACAAAATTGCCGGACGCCGCGTCGCCTTTGATGGCGATGAACCGGTCGCTGACGGGCGCGACGACGTGCGCCCGGGTCATGTCCTGGCCGGGCAGCGGGTGATAGTACAACGTGCCGTCACGACCCAAGAACCATTCGCCGGGCTCGTTTAGAGCCTCCAGAAAATTCTCCAAGCGATAGTGCGAGTTCCGCCGCCAAGGATTCCAGGGCTTCATGCCTTGACCGCTGGTGATGATCGCCTGCTGTTGGGGATCCAGCCGGTCGGGGAATCGACGTGTGTTGTCCCAATTGTGATAGACAACCAGGTTGACGTCCCGCAACGCGGCTTCGTCCAGATCGGCCAGCACCGCAAAATCGTCGGGCCGCATGCGCAGCGTCTGCCGAGCTCGTTGCGGCCGTCGCCCGCCTTGATCGTCCAGGCTTTCTTCGCGGACATCCTGGATGTAGAAATAGAACTGATTGGGCTCACGGGCTCGAGTCGCACGAACGCCGTCGACAAACAACTGCTCGAAATACCAGTCCCCTGCGGCGACTTCGGGCAAATGGGTGGCCCAGATCCCGTTCTCGCCCGGTTGCCAGCCACCGATCGTCCGCCCGCCGGAGAAGACGGGCCGAGCGCCCTGGGCCGCTTGATACACGATCGGCGCATCGGCGGTGCCGCTATCGACCGGTTCCAACACCAGCGGTTGGTTCAGCGTGTATTGACCGTCCTGGACGATCACCCGCACCGGTTCGGTCAGCGGGCCAGCCGCTTTTCTCGCTCGGACAGCATCGCGAGCTCGAGTCAGCGTCGCGAACGGCGT
This sequence comes from Planctomycetaceae bacterium, assembly GCA_007129635.1. GTDB lineage: Bacteria > Planctomycetota > Planctomycetia > Pirellulales > Pirellulaceae > SKKK01. The sequence continues at coordinate 2,985 of SKVE01000144.1, read as the reverse complement.
TTGACGAGTCCCATCGGCCGTATCGTCGCCCTCGGGAGCAACAAAGAAATCGGCTGCTGCGACGGGCGTCGCCAGCAGCATGACCACCAAGACAATCCATTTTCTCATCGCATTCTCTCCGGGTAGGGTTGGATGGCAGGACGCGGCCGCGGGGCGGGCAGAAATCGGCCGTACGGTCGGAAGTCCATCCTAACCGATCCTGCGCCAAAAGCGAACCGGCATCTTCACCGACCGGTTGCTGGCCGCAGGATTCAACCGTTAGGATGACGAATATCGCCATGAAACCGGGCGGTCGATTGTCGATAGGCATTCCCCAGAACAGGAGTTTTTTTCATGAAGCGAATCCTTTGTGCTTGGACGTTGTTGCTCGCGATCGGGTGGCAGGCAGATGCCGTCAAGGCGGACCAGACCGACGAGACCAGGCGGCCTAATCTGCTGGTGATCATGGCCGACGACATCGGTGTCGAGTGTTTGGGATGTTATGGCAGCAAGATCTACGAGACGCCTCACTTGGACGCGTTAGCGGCCAGCGGGATGCGTTTCGAGCACGCACACTCGCAACCGCTCTGCACGCCGTCACGCGTCCAGATCATGACCGGGATCTACAACAACCGCAACTACATTCAATTCGGATTGTTGGACCCGGCGGCGACGACCTTTGCCCATTTGCTGCGCGATGCCGGGTACCAGACGTGCATTGCGGGCAAGTGGCAACTGGAGGGTGGATTTGCCGCTCCCAAGCATTTCGGGTTCGATCGACACTGCCTCTGGCAACTGACTCGGCGCCCCAGCCGTTACCCGAACCCGGGGCTGGAGATCGACGGAAAAGAATACGATTTCAAGGACGGCCAGTTCGGTCCGGATTTGGTCACCGATTACCTCTGCCGCTTTCTTGAAGAGAATCGCGAGCGTCCGTTTTTGGCTTACTACCCGATGATCCTGCCGCACTGGCCGTTCGTGCCCACCCCGGATCATCCCGATTGGGATCCCACGATGTGGCGCGACGCGACCAACGAGCCGGGCGGCTATCGTGGCCCGGAATACTGGGATGCCATGGTGCGTCATACGGACAAGATGGTCGGCAAAGTGGTCGGCAAACTGGATGAACTGGGACTGCGAGAGAACACGTTGGTCATCTGGACATCAGACAACGGAACGTACGACCGGATCACGTCGCCGTTCCGCGGCCGCGATTTTCAAGGCGGCAAGGGCAGCACCAAGGACAGCGGCACCTGGGTGGGGTTTATCGCCAGTTGGCCCGGGACGATTCCGGCCGGAATGGTGAGTGATTCGCTGGTGGATTTAGCGGACGTGTTCCCGACCGTGACCGACGCGGCCGGGGTGACGATCCCCGAGGATCTGCAGATGGACGGTGTCAGCCTGATGCCCCTGTTTTCCGGTCAGCCTCGAAAGAAGGACGCCATCTACTGCTGGTACGAGCGCAATGGCGTCCGAGACCAGGCTTCCCAGCACGTGCGGACAGCTCATCACAAGTTGTACGATGACGGCCGCTTCTACGACACGTTGACCGATCCCGACGAGACGCAGGATCTGGCGGCCGACGGCGTACCCCCATCGCTACGAACGATCCACGATTCGTTGCGTCAGACGCTGGATCACCACATGCGGATCACCAGGGCGGCCGACCCGATCCAGCAGGCCAAGCGGGACCAGCACACGCCAGCCAAGCCAAAGCCAAAGCCGAAGCGGTAGGCCAGCACTCTTGTTGCATAGGAAGCAGGACGGATTTCCAGTCCGTCCTGCGAGGGAGCTTCCTGCGTTGTCGTCTTGCCCCTCTAGCTCTAGCAAGCCCAGGCTGATGGGGCCGATGTAATCTTCCGCGACGACGATGTGGTCGAACCAGACGCGGCTCAGTCATCTTTTCGCGGATGCTTCTTCGCGTCGCGTTCCGGGCCGAGTTCGGGGCCGAGTTCCGGGGCCGAGTTCCAGGGCCGAGTTCGGGGCTTGTCTGAGGATGCGGCGTTCGGGCTGGATGCGTTCGGCGAATTCCGGGATGTCGCTCACCGGTTGTTGCATCGCGGCGACGCAGCTTTTCAATACGGCCGGAGTTACCCGGTCGGCATCCAGCTTCGCAAGCAGGCCGCCTTCACCGGGCGCACGATGAATCGTGAACTCCAACAAAACGACGCGCGACTCCGTTCGTGTTGCTGTGGTTGACGACGGTCACGCCTTCTTGGCCAACACGGGTCTTTTTCGTTTCGGAAAGCAGGTGCGGCAGATTTCGCAGACGGTCCCGTCACAGCCGCGGGCGGTACAGTGCTGGCGGCCGTAGAAGATGATCTGCAGATGCAAGCGATTCCACCGTTCCTGCGGAAACAGTCGCTTCAAGTCGCGTTCGGTCTGCACCACGCTGCGTCCCGAGCTTAAGCCCCAGCGCTGAGCCAGGCGATGGATATGGGTATCGACGGGAAAAGCGGGATGGCCGAAGGCCTGAGCCATCACGACGCTGGCCGTCTTATGGCCGACGCCGGGCAGCGATTCCAGGTCTTCGAAGCCGTCCGGCACCCGCCCGTCGAACCGTTCCAGCAATTGCTGCGAGAGCGCGGCGATGGCCTTGGCCTTTTGAGGAGCCAACCCCAGCGGCTGGATGATCGACTGGATGGTTTCCACCGGCAACCCAGCCATCGCTGCGGGCGTGCGGGCCAAACGGAAAAGCGCGGGGCTCACTTCGTTGACCTTCTTATCGGTCGACTGGGCACTTAACACCACGGCGACAAGCAGCGTGTACGGATCGACATGCTGCAAAGGAATCGGCGTGTCCGGATACAGAAGCTGCAGGTGCTGCTGGACGAATTGTGCTCGCTCGCGTTTATGCATGAATGGATGCCGTAGGTACGGTGCGGTATCGGATCTTTCGGTCGAATCAAACGAGGTTTACAATATAACGAGGACGGGAGACGCCAGGACGCGATTCCCTGAGCTTCGGCAACAGGCACTCATCAAGGGGATACCATGTCTGAGCAG
>SKVE01000691.1 GCA_007129635.1 Planctomycetaceae bacterium | reverse complement strand
TCGGACACATCGGACGGGTCGGACACATCCGACCCGACCCCATGACCATCGATCCGCTTCGCGACCAGCCGGTAGTTCTGGTGGTTGCGGACCAGGACGCTGGCTTGCGTCTGGACGCTTTCTTGGCAGCCCGTTTGCCCCGCTACAGCCGAGTCCAATTGCGGCGAGCCGTTTTGAAGCAGTACGTCACCGTCGATGATCGCCCGGTCAAGGCGGCGCATCGATTGCGAACCGGACAGCGAATCGTCGTCCGATTGCCCGATGCGCCCCAACACGGGACAAAGCCGGAAGAGATCCCATTGGACGTGCTGTTCGAAGACGACGATATGATCGCCATCAACAAGCCCCCGGGGATGGTCGTCCATCCGGCGCGGGGACATTGGAGCGGCACGTTAGCAGCCGGCTTGGCCTACCGCTTCGAGCAACTCAGCCAGGTCGGTGGCAGCACCCGGCCGGGCATCGTGCATCGTTTGGACCGGGATACAAGCGGAGTCATCGTGGTCGCCAAGCATGATGCGGCACACATGGCGTTGGCCGCGCAATTCGAGCAGCGGACGGTACAGAAGCAGTACATCGCCATCGTATGTGGCCAACCGGATCACGACAGCGACCTGATCGATCTACCCATTGGTGCTCATCCTTACCAACGCGAGCGGATGGCCATCCGCGCAAACCACCCCACGGCGCGTCCGGCCCAGACGTTCTACCACGTCGAACGCCGATTTCGCGGTTTCGCCTGGATTCGCGCTCATCCCAAGACCGGTCGGACTCATCAGATCCGCCTGCACCTGGCCCACATCGGCTGTCCCATCCTCTGCGACCGACTGTACGGCGGCCGAGCCCAGATCACGCTTGGTGAACTGATCACCGGCCGAGAAGACGACCAGATCATCCTGCAGCGACAAGCCCTGCACGCCGACCGCATCCGTCTGCAGCACCCGGCCACCGGAACCCCGATCGAATTCACCGCCCCGATCCCCACCGACATCCAACAAGTCCTGGACCACCTGCAGCAACACCGTCCGCCCGCCCATTGACAACGCGGCCGGCCAGCCATTATGATTGCAGATGTCCATCACCGGGCGATTAGCTCAGTTGGCTAGAGCGCCGCCCTTACAAGGCGGAAGTCGGGGGTTCGAGCCCCTCATCGCCCACTCGCCAGAAACCCCAAGAAACCCGCGTTTTTCCAAGGAAACAGCGGGTTTTTCGCGTTTATGGAGTTCTACGTCAGCTTCATGGTTATTAGGTTCGCTCATGGCTTGCCTCCGGAGGGACCGGGCTTGCGGTCATGGGAATTACGGGAACCATGAGAGCTAGGCGAGTTATGGGAGTTCGGGGCGTTGGTGGGTTGGTTGGGTTGGCGTGAGTCTGCGGGGCGATCGCTGGTTGGCTTGTTTGGCTTGGTGTTGCGGTGGGCCATGCGGGCTCGGGTCATGCGCTCGCGCAGTCCGCCTTGTTCCAGGAAATCCTGCTCCAGACGCAGGAGCTGCTGGTCGATCAAGTAATTGGTCTGGTGGATCAGGCAGATGGCGATGTTGGCGATGATCTCGGGCGGGCGCGTGTCGACGAACTTGCGGTACAGTTCGTACGTCTGCGGCGTCTTGCGACCGAGTTGCCGGACATACAGGGCCTCGCGCGAATCCTTGTCCCAAAGCGGCAAATCACGGGCGCGGAGATAGTCGCAATAGTCGTCGAGCAATTCTTCCAGGCTGGCGCGGGCCACGTTGGTCAGTTTGATCTCGGTCTCCTTGGACGTGAGCCCCGCTTTGCTGCCTTCCAAAATGTTCTTCTTGCCTGACCGTGCGGACTGAATCATCTGGTCGACCGTGCGGTCACCACGGCCGAGATACTTGTGCGCAAAGCGAAACGTGATGTCATAGACGACCTCGGCCTTCTGGAACGACAGCAGCGTGTGGTAATCGCCGCGCGGCGGCAACAAACGCTCCGACGCCGGATCGGGTGCAGGTGCTTCGGAGGCCGTTCTCCGCTTGTTGCCCGCATTCCCATGCTTCCCCTTCTTCCCATCATTCCCATATGCGTTCATACCAACCCCCGTATTCTCCCCAACACCTCCGCACTTTCCGCGTCCAACTTCGCGAGTTCGTCCAATATCTCCCGTGTGCTGCGATGGACGACCGTGTGGTTGATGCGAAACGCAGCCAAGGCATCCATCCCGCGGCGTTCGCCGCGAACCCCCACCGATAGCAGTCTACTCGCAGATCACTGGCTCGACAATCGTCTACCGGCGCATCAAACGTGCCACCCCCGAACGTAAGCTGGCTGCGATTATCACCCGAAGTGTCAATGGGTATCCTGCGTTTACTTCGGCTTGACTGTCCGCTTCGCACCGCCTAAGTTGGTGGGTTGTGGGTTCACCGGGTATCCTCCGGTGCCGGTTGCCGTTTTGCGTTGCTCTTTCACCAGTCAAGAGAAGCCATGCCGCCTTCCGAAGATTCGCTAAGTCCGGCCGGCGCCGAGTCCGAGCCGGCATTCGACGTCTTTTTGTCGCACAACAGCCAGGACAAGCCACGTGTCCGGCAACTGGCCGACGCGCTGCTCGAGTACGAAGTGCGTCCTTGGCTGGATGAACGCGAACTGGTGCCCGGACGGCCGTGGCAGAACGCTCTGGAGGAGATTATCACCACGACTCGCACAGCCGCCGTCCTGGTCGGCCCGGACGGGTTGGGGCCGTGGGAAGAACCCGAGATGTGAGCTTGTTTGAGCGAGTTCGTCGAGCGCAAGCTGGCGGTGATTCCCGTCCTGCTGCCCGGCGCAGCCAAGGAGCTGAAGTTGCCGCTTTTTCTGCGAGCGTTCACCTGGGTCGATCTCCGCGAGGGTTTGACCGTCAAGGGGATCGAGAGACTGGTTTGGGGGATCACGGGCAAGAAGCCGAACCGATCGGCGCCCCGAAAGCTGAGCACCGGCGAAGCGGCATCGATCGCGGCCAAGTTGCGGCAAGTGTACGGCGAGCGGATCGGGCAAGCGTGGGACGAACGCTGGGCGAGCCCGGGCGCGGCCGAAAACGATCCGAGACAATTGGCCCCGTTCATCGATTCGCAAGGCATCCGGCTGCTGACCGAGACCGACGAGCCACGGCCCTACCTGCGGGCCGAATACTTCCGTGCAGGGCGAGTGGCCCGCAGCGGCGGCGACATGCTGGCCCAGCTTCCCGATGCCTGGGTCCAGGTGGATCGGTCCGAGGTGGCCAACAACTCGCTCCAGGCCGCCGACGGTGCTGCTTGCGACCTTTCGCGTCTGGTGATCACGACGGATGCCGGAATCGGCAAGACCACGACGATGGAGTGGCTCGAGGTCCAGTTGAACCGCGGCGACGGCGAGCGGTTGGCGGTCCTGCTGACTTTTCGCGATTTGCGGAACCCGCCGGGCGACGGCGGGGTGGATGGCAGCCTGGCGATCCTGAGCCGCAAGTTGATGCAGGCGAGCCGCGACTATACCGAAACTCAGGTTCGACAGGCACTCGAGTTCCTTCGCGCTCAGGGCCGCCTGGTGCTGCTGCTGGACGGTCTGGATCAGGCCCCGGCGCAAGGAAGCCAAGCCACCGCTTTGCGCCACCTGATCGACGACGTCGCCTGGAAACCGTGCCGGATCATCGTCAGCGGTCGGCCGCACGCGATCCAGCGCCACTGGGACGACCTGTTCGCCGATTCGAACCGGCACGGCTGGCGGTTCGTCCAGGTGGACGAGTTCGACGAACCGCAGCAACGGCAATACCTGGGCCGGACCGCCAGCGGCAAAGAACGTTTCGACCTGCTGCCGCTGGAAGACCGCGAGATCCTCGCTACTCCCCGCGTGCTGGCCTACCTGCGCAAGGTGCCGGACGACCAGTGGAGCGAGATCCGGACCCAGGCCGACGTCTATTGGCGTGCGATCGACCATTTGCTGTACGAGGGGCTGAGCGGCTCGCGGGAAGCTCGGCGGATCGGTTTG
>SKVE01000537.1 GCA_007129635.1 Planctomycetaceae bacterium | reverse complement strand
GGTACGGATCCATCTGGATCTCGACCCGGGTGTTGGCCACGTCCAGCGACCAGCCGTAACCGAACTCGTCCAGCTTGTTGGCGTTGAGCGTATCGTAGGTGCGGGTGACGGTGATCGGCAGCCCGGCGACCGGGACTTCCAGGTCGACGAAGGTCATGGTGAAATTGCCGAGCTTCAATGCCCCGTCGATGGTGATGGTGACCGAATCGTGGAATTGGGACCGGTATCTTCGCGACCATTGATTGCCTCGAATCTTCGCAGCTCCCTTTCGTCGCCGGCCCCCTATTCTCACAGCCTCTCCAGCTGCCGTACCACTTGGTACACATAATCGTCCTGTTTCGGGAGAACGGGCGGCTTGAACCATCCTTGGCAGACATGTCGCCAGCGTGTCACCCAGAAACTCCTCGAAACGTTCGTCGATGCGGGGTTTGTTGAACGCATGCACCCGCCCCGCGCCACCACGGGAGACGCGGTGACCAGATCCTCCCAGTCTTTTGCGCGTGGTTGTCGACATGCTCCGATCTCCTGATCTGCGCGAACGCCGGCGGAACCGTGAACGGATCATTTGCCGGATTCACGTACGATCAGGTGTCGCGCAGCCATTGGGCGGCTTCTGCTACTGTTTCGCACTCGAGCACGAATTGCAGCAAACGTTCTGCCTGCTCGGCCGAGAGCGACTGGATCTGTTGTTCCATTTCGCCGGGGATGGATTGAAAACGGGTGGTTAAGCAGCGGACAATGGCCTTGGCCAGACCGCGCGCCTCGCCACGCGCCTCACCGATCTGGATCAGATCTTTGCCGCATTGAGTCTCTTCCAGTTCGGGGAGTTCACTAAGCAGTATCATTTCCATGTCCTTCTTTCCCAAGTATTTGAAACGCTGTTCCAACCAACTGACGAACACTTCCTGCAACGTCGTCTTGCACACGATCGGCAGATCGCTGTCGCGTATCGTCCGGTAGTAAACCGCCGCGTCGCGCCGCAGTTCAGTGTCGTCCGCGACCACAAGCGGCTTGAATGCGGCGACCAACGGATGCCCAGGATGCGACTGCTCGAATTGCCGTAGTACGTCGGGGAACGAATAGGTTCGCACGACCTGTGTCCAGGGTTCGGTCTTCGGATCCAAATCATTATACCCGAAGAAAATCAGACCTTGTACTGGCCGCATCTGATGTGATTGCTACTGCCCGGCGATGGTAGCCCGGTCAGTTCAAAGATCCACTCCGGCGCCGTCTCGAAGATCCGAAGAAGTTGCTTGTCGGTTCTCATCCTACTGACCCCCGCGCGGATTGCGATATCTGATTGCCGCTGCTGAGTATACCAGCTCGTTGCAGTCGGGCGTAACCTTGTTCCAGGAAACGGGCATAGCAGCCGCGAGGCAGAAAAGGACACACCGACCAAACATGGATAATCCAGTAGAAATAATGCAAGCCATTATGCACACCTTAGGTAGGTTTGATGGCTGTACGAAGTCCAGCCGGGCGACCCCGGGTTCAATTCGCCACCGGTCGCCGTGGATGACTTCTTCACTCTCTGGGCCGGCGAGGAGTTGACCGTTGACGAGGAGAGCGGGGTCTTGGCCAATGACAGCGACCCCGAGGACGACCCCTTGACCGCGGTCTTGTTCGAAGGGCCGCAGTACGGATCGCTGCAATTGGCTGCGGACGGCTCGTTTTCCTACGTTCCCGCTATCGGTTTTGCAGGGACCGACAGCTTCACCTACCAGGCTTCCGATGGATTGCTGCTGAGCAACCTGGCCACCGTCACCTTGCTGGTGCAGGCCCGCGACGACGGGATCGAGATCGACATTCAGCCGGGCGACGAGGATAACAAGATCGACCTGGCCGAGCCGTGGGTGACTGTGGCGATCCTGGGCAGCGATACTCTGGATGTGACCCAAATCGACGTCGACTCGTTGCGATTCGGAGCCACCGGCACCGAGAATTCCATCGAACGCGACGGCAAGGGGCGGGGCGCCAAGTCGACGGTCGTTTTCGAACTGGTCCGTAACGACAACGGCTACCTGGACCTGGTCGTCCGTTTTGAGACGAAGCGAACCAAGCTGTCGGTCGGGGACACCACCGCGACGTTGACCGGTGCGTTGCTCGACGGGCACGCATTCGAGGTCACTCAAGAAGTCGAAGTCACGTCCTCCAGGCCAGGACGAGGTGGCGGCAAGGGCGGTGGCAGGAAGTAGTTCCGGCCTTCGTTTTGTGGAGCAACCCGGCTGCCACGAAGCGCCGGGTTGACCGACCGCACACGCGACTGGGCCGCGACCAGACCGGTCTTAAACCGTTTACGGAGCAAGAGCAGAATCGCCTTGGCTAAACCCCGCGCCTCGCCACGCGCCTCGCCGATGCGGATCAGATCTTTGCCGCATTGAAGTATTTGAAGCGTTGGTCCAACCAAGTGCCCAACGCATCCCCGCGTTTAGCGGGATTAACACCTGGAAGAAATATATTTGATTGGATTGTGCTGTCGAATCACCCCGGAACTTGTCGCGAGTACCGCCCACCGAAGCAAGGGGTATCCCGGGTTCGAGGACGAAGCCACGTTCTGCCTGGTGAAAACATGGGACTGGCTCCGACCATAAACGTCCCAATCCTTGGAATAACCGTTCGTCGTCGATGTGCCCTTGTTTCTTCGTCGGGCCAATCGGGAAGTCGTGCGGAACATCCTGGCACGAGCGGGGTTGGTGTACCGGTGCGGGCCGTGCTACCGGCGCTGAACCTCGGTGTTTACTTCGGGAGACTTCATGGTGATAACGCGATGGAACCGTTTGACATTGGCTGTACTGAGCGGACTGTTGGCTCTTGCTGTGGCTGCTCCCGAAGCATTTGCCCAAGGGCCTCGCGGGTTTGGCCGCCCGGCGACGCTCGGACCGGACGACGTTCCCGCGTTTCCCGATCCGCCTGCCGGTTTCGACGCCCAGCGAGAGGGCATCCCGCGCGGCCAAGTAGAAATGATCACCTACGATTCGAAGTCCGTCGGCGCCACTCGCCGGATGCAGGTCTACACGCCGCCCGGCTACTCCAAGGAAACGAAGTACCCGGTGCTGTACCTCCTGCACGGCATCGGCGGCGACGAGAACGAGTGGCAGCGTTTTGCCGAGCCTAACATCCTGCTGGACAATCTGCTGGCCGATGGGAAGGCGACGCCGATGATCATCGTGATGCCCAATGGCCGGGCGCAGAAGAATGACCGGGCGGAGGGCGACGTCTTCCGCTCGGCTCCCGCGTTCGCCGCCTTCGAAGACGATCTGCTGAAAGACGTGATCCCGACGATCGAGTCGCGGTACTCGGTTCAAGCCGACCGCGAACACCGGGCGTTGGCCGGTCTATCGATGGGCGGCGGACAGTCGCTGAACTTCGGACTCGCGCATCTCGACACGTTCGCCTGGATCGGCGGCTTCTCGTCCGCCCCCAACACCAATCCCCCCGCGCAGCTCGTTCCCGACCCCGCCGCCGCCAAGCAGAAACTGAAACTGCTGTATCTGTCCTGCGGCAACAAGGACGGCTTGATCCGCATCAGCCAAGGCGTTCAGGCGTATCTCAAGGAACACGACGTGCCGCACATCTGGAACGTGGACTCCTACGGCCACGACGCCACGCATTGGCGCAACAACTTGTATCACTTCGTTCAGCGGATTTTCGCGCAGGACGGACAAGCCTCGGAGCCCGCAGCCGGGTCCGCTGGCGCATCGGCCGTGTTGCCGGAGGTGGATCAGCAGGGTCCGATCATCAAGGACGTCTACGCGGATCACTTCTTCATCGGTATGGCGGGAGATCTGCCCGGCAACTACTCCGAACAGGAACTGGCTCTTGTCCAAGAGCACTTCAACTTCGTTACGCCGGAGAACTGCATGAAGCCGGGTCCGATTCATCCCAGCGAGAACACGTGGCGACTCGAACGGGCCGACGCTCTGGTGAAATGGAGTACCGACCGCAACATC
>SKVE01000751.1 GCA_007129635.1 Planctomycetaceae bacterium | reverse complement strand
TGATCTACGAGCGCGACCACGGGACTCTGCCGCCAGCCTACACGGTCGACGCGGACGGCACGCCGCTGCACAGTTGGCGCGTGCTGTTATTGCCGTATTTGGGGCAGGAACCGCTGTACAACAAGATCCGGCGCGATGAGCCGTGGGACAGCCAGCACAACCGGCAGTTCCATGACCAGGCGGTGGCCTTTTATCGCTGTCCCAGCGACCCGGCAGCGCACGCCGGTCAGGCCACGTATTCGGTGGTCGTCGGGCCGGACATGCCGTTCGAAGGCGGTCAGGGCAAGCGACTGGTGGATTTTGGGCCGGACAGCGACGACATGATCCTGTTGGTCGAACGCGCTGAACCGGTCTGTTGGATGGCTCCGGAAGACATTCCTCAGTCGCGGGCCGACAGGGGCATCCAGCACCATGGCAGCCATTATCTCCCGCCGCCCACCAACGAAGACATCGCCAGCCATCATCCGGGCGGCGCGATGTTCGGGCAACGCTCCGGCGCCGTCAGGTTCCTGTCCCATTCGACGGAGGTCGAAAAAGTCAAGGCAATGCTCAGGGGCATACACTGCGCCAATGCAGATTTCCCGCTATTGGTACCCCCGGCCAATTAGCCGCGTGGCCCAGGCTCGCCGAGCCCGTAATTTCCCTTCCCCCAGTTGATCGCCGGCATCGTGACGGGCAAACTAGAGGTTAGTAAGAGGCAGCATGATCCAAGTCCGACAGGTCTGACGGGTCTGACGGGTCTGACGGGTCTGACGGGTCTGACGGGTCTGACGGGTCCGACGGGTCCGACGGGTCTGGCGGGTGCGGATGATCGAATCACTGTCTCCGGGCGGCATGCGTACCAAACCAGATCGTCATAGTCCGATTCTGTATCAAGTACCTCAAACTGACAGGAGGAACGACATGGCTGGCCAATGGAATCGACGCATATTTATGAAGCGAGCGGCATTCGGAGCCGGAGCCTGGTGGATTCTCCAGCACAGCGACTCGGCTCGGTCCTACGCGGCGAACGAGAAGCTGAACCTGGCGGTGGTCGGCGTGGGCCGTCGCGGATCAGGCCTCGTCCGCGCGATCCGCCGCGTGGGGGAAAACGTGGCGGCGTTGTGCGACGTCGACTCGCGGCAGTCGGAACCGTGGCGCAAGGAGGCACCCGGCGTCCCGTGGTACCAGGACTTCCGACGCATGCTGGACGAACGCGAGGACCAACTGGACGGCATCGTCGCGGCGTTGCCGTGTCACAATCATGCAGCGGTCGGGGCGGCGGCCATGCGGCGAGGCAAGCATGTGTATCTGGAGAAGCCGCTGGCTCAGAATGTCGGCGAGGCCCGGGCGCTGCGGCAGATTGCCGCGGAAGAAGGGGTGGCCACGCAGATGGGCAATCAGGGGATGGCCACCGACTCGTTCCGCCGCACGCTGGAATTGGTCCAGGACGGCGCGTTGGGCCAGATCCGCGAGGCTCACGTCTGGTTTGTCTTCGGCGGTCCCGGTCCGCGCGATCTGCCCACCGGCGAACAGCCCGTACCCGAGTACCTGAACTGGGACGCGTGGCTGGGGCCGCTGGCCTTCCGCCCGTTCCATCCGGCCTGGATGTCGGGCGCTTGGCGAGAAGTGGGGTCGGGCGTGCTGGGCGGTTGCGGTTCCCACGCGATCAACCTGGCGTTCAAGGGCCTTCGGCTGGGCGCATTGTGGGGCACCGACGGCCAGGTAGCGGGCACGATCCGCGTCGAAGCGGAACCCTCGGAGATTTCCCCTCATACGTTTCCTCGTTGGCAGATCATCCACTTCGACTTGCCCGCCCGAGGAGAGCTACCACCGGTCCGCATCCATTGGTACAACGCCTCGCAAGCCGAGCTTCAGCGGCAGGGCATCTGGAAGCGACTCGAGTCGATCGCCGGCCGTTCGATCGTTTCGGAAGGCAGTTGGACGCCCGAGTCGGGCTCGCTGCTGGTTGGCAGCCGCGGGGTCGTGCACACCAACGCCCACAACTCGATCTGCGCCCTGCTGCCCGAAGGCGATTTTCCTGCCGACATCGGACCGCCGCAGCGGCTGCCGAGTGTTCCGGGGCACGAACGAGAATGGATGGCAGCTTGCCGCGGCCAAGGCACGCCGTTGTCGAACTTCCAGCACTCCGGCCCAGCCATGGAACTGCTACTGCTGGGCAATGTGGCCACGCTGTTCGACAAGCCCTTGGAGTTTGACCCCATGGCCTGCCGCATCGTCAACGACGACCAAGCCGACCGATTGCTGCACCCGGTGCGGCGCGAAGGATGGGAATTGTAGGCACCCGGCCATATATTCCTTGGTGGAATCGGGCGGAAGGGGTCGGGAGTCGTTTTCGGGCGAGCCGCTTCCCATGTGTTAGATCGTTGGCCGAAAACTATAAGCCTGATTTTCCCAAACCCAGAAAAACACGGTAAAACACGGTAAAAACAAGGGTCGGACGCGTTTTCCGTTCACGGCCGAAAGCATCCGCAAACGTCCCAAACAACCCGTTTCAGGTGTCACTGACACCCGGTGTTTTCAGCCGAAAACGCTGGGTTGTAGTTGCTGATATATCGGCGGGATTCCAGGCAGGCGCTAAAGCGAGCTAATCAACAGTTCGTCAGTTGTTGTCGTGGCCGGAACGAACAAGCCGCTGGGACCGGAGGACGTGTTCTACATCCGGACGGACGAGGACAGCGATGTGCTGGATGCGGCTGAGCAGGCGGGGTTTCTGGTGCTAAGGGGGGCGTGACGAAACTGGACACCGGCATTCAACCTAGATTCGGTGCGCTGTCCAGTTTCGGGTTCTGGGGCCTGACTGGGAACGGAAAAGTAGAATTCTGGCTTGGTTGGCGGTTGGGTTTGCTCTTTTTCGTTTCGGGATGGGGCGGGTTTTTACAAAATGCGGCGGGAAGCAGGAATTCAGAGGCTGCTGCGAACGCCGTGTAGGCCCTGTATCTACCAACGAACCGCGAGGCCACGGGTGGCCATCATTCACATCTGGCGAGCAGAACCGACCTCGGTAAAGGAACATGTCGAACGGCTGTGCGAAGATAATCGCCCACCATAGGGTGATGAAGCTGGCCACGTCCCCAGCCTTCCACGTACACCTGGCCTGCGGCGATTCGCTGTACCACGGCCGGCAGCGGCAGCAGATGCTCGGGGACGACTGGACCGACGAAGCCCACTACTTCGCTTCGGAAGATGCGCCCACCCTGCGGCAGATGCTGCGAGACGGCACGTATCATTGCGTCGTGGCCAACCCGCCGTACATCACGCCCAAGGACCGAGCGGCCAACGAGGCGTATCGCAAGCTGTATCCCAAGACGTGCCATCGGCAGTACTCGCTGGCCGTGCCATTCATGGAGCGACTTTTTCGGTTGGCGGTGAAGGGGGAACTCACGCAAACGCGCGAAGGCGCTAAGATAGGAAATGACGAGAACCTTCGCGCCTTCGCGCCTTTGCGTGAAATCTCCCTGTATTCCGTCGCTCGCCTGGCCGACGTGGCGGCTCGCGATCCGCTGTTCATGGAAGTCGGCGAGGTCTACCGCGACAATCCGGCGTTCGACGTCCAGCGACTGGTCGCGGAACTCGTCGCCGCCGAGAGCGTACCGCTGCTGTCCGTGCTGCGCTACAAGCCGTCGGGACTCCGCAAACGGGCGGAATGGGAGAAGACGTGGGAACTGCAACGTGAAGAAGATTGCCTTGACCGAGAACGAGAAGCGGCGAGGCAATCTGTTCGTGCCGAGAGGCGACGTATCGCCGAGCAGTTCACCGAACAGTTCACAAATCTCAAGATCAAGCGAGATCGACTTCTGTCGATGACGAAGAGCCTTTACGCCGAGTCAGGGCAGGAGTTTGTTGACAACGAAGCGTACGAGGCTGAAATCCATGCCTCGGTACTGCTCACGTACAGAGGAGTCTCGCGTTTCGCAGATGCAGAAACGCTTCAGAATTGGATTGAGGAGGT
>SKVE01000738.1 GCA_007129635.1 Planctomycetaceae bacterium | reverse complement strand
TCCAGCCGGTCTACCGGAGAAATTCGAGGCGGGAACGCCAGCGATCGTACCGGCGATCGGGATGGCGGCAGCCATCGAGTATTTAGAGGCGGTTGGATTGGATGCAGTCCAGGCGCATGAGAAAGCGTTGACTCATCGCTTACACTCGGTGCTCGATCAGTTCGATGGAATTCGAATCCTCGGACCCGGTCTAGACCAAAAGAGCGGGATCGTCAGCTTCGTGGTCGACGGGGTGCAAGTTTTTGACCTGGCCGAATTGCTGGACAGCGAGGGGGTTGCGGTTCGAGCCGGCCATCACTGCGCGATGCCACTGCACCATCGCATGGGGGTTCCCGCCAGTCTTCGGGCCAGCTTTTATTTATATAACACGCTGGACGAGATCGATCGGTTTGCCGAGGCGTTGGAATCGGCCTTGCGTCTCCTGCGACGCTAAAGCTCTCGGCGGTTACGGTAGCGGAGACTGACGCGATTCAACAGCGCTTTGTCCTCTTTCGAAAGTGCCTGCATTCCTGAC
The DNA here is from genome assembly GCA_007129635.1 of Planctomycetaceae bacterium. GTDB lineage: Bacteria > Planctomycetota > Planctomycetia > Pirellulales > Pirellulaceae > SKKK01. The sequence continues at coordinate 3,442 of SKVE01000738.1, read as the reverse complement.
GCATGCAATCGCGAGAGGATCTCGTCCACCCGCTGCTCTTCCTCCTGCTCGTTGATTTGCTGCCGCTGCAAGCGGGCTTGTCGCCGCCGATTCAACCAGCGGCTCAACGGACCGGATTTCAGAGGCCCCCCCTCGCGCAAATCGCGTTCCAACACTTCCAAGTCGCCGGTCAATTCATAGGCCAGCAGTAGCTGTTCCGAACGGTCCGATTCGTCGAAAAGGCGGCGTTGCCGAGCAGCCAGGAACAGCAGGATGGCAAAAGCTATCAACGACAAACGGATGGGAACGAAGAGTTCATGGTCATTGAATCGACCAAAAACGGCCACCAACGCTAGTACACCGGCCAAGGTCTGGCCGGTCCGAGCGACAATCAAAGACGCTTGAGCGGGACGAAGCATGGGCCATCGATCCAAGATCAACGACCGCATCGCAAAGGCCGCATCCAAAGGAAATGCGGGGATCAAGTTGATTACCAGCAACGTCCAATTGATCCAAAACGTCAGCTTCACCACGACTTGCAGGATCGTACCCGTCGCCAAGTCGGCTGGGATCAGCGGATTCAATAGACCCCATACAGTGGTTCCTAGAACCTGCAATATAACCGCACACACCAAACAAACCAGCAGATTGGCAGATGGACCGGCCAGATGAGCTCGAAATTCGGCTCGAGCGTTTCCGATTACCTGTAAGGGAACCATACCGCCCAAAGGGCCCAGGACGATCAGGTCGGTCCTGCCATCATGGCGTCGGGCGGCCCAGACGTGCCCTGCTTCGTGGACCAGAACACTAAGGAACAACACGGCCAGACTGACCGGGATCATCCAGTCGAACTCGGCCATTTGTCCAGCCAAATACCACTTTAGAAGTATCGCGCAAGCAGCAAAGAGCAGGAAGAATGCGTGCAATCGCACACGCACTCCCCACCAGTGCCCCAGATTCAGACTCCAAGCCGCTTGGTCCTGCATCAGAAATCGTTGGCTCAAAAGACCATCGAGAAGAAGAAGTGGCTCGCTACAATCGCTGCCACTTTCTCATCATATTGAACGAAACGTGAATAATCCAGTTCCTTTCGACCGTCGTGATGCCATTCGATAAAGTTCAGCGGAGGCTGTCTGAGCACCCAGTCAAGCCGATCCCGGCGGCACCGTCGGTCACGGAAATCCCTTTTCGATTATCGACGACCCCGATACACTGAACGAATCGTTCGCAATAGTCTGGTCGGTTGATGACGAATGTCGGCAGAGGCATTTGATTTGACAGCACAAGAGGAGAGGGGTAACACAAATGGAGTATTGGCGTCGATCCGTCATTTTGTTGACAATAATTCTGCTTGGTTTCATCCTGCCTCACTTGACCGGGAAGAGTTACGCCCAGCCAGCGAAATCTTCCCACCAAGCACTGCTGATTTACCGGGATGCGGCCAATTTTCAGAACAACAACGCGTTCGAATTGGCTGCCGAAGAATGGCAGCGGTTCCTGGAGCGGTTTCCGGACGACCCCTTGGCTTCGAAAGCTCAGCATTATCTGGGCGTGTGCCTATTGCAATTAAAGCAGTTCGAGCGTGCGGCCAGCGTGTTCCAGCAGGTGATCACGAAACATCCGGATATCGACACGATCGAGGATGCCTACCTGAACCTAGCCTGGTGCCAGTACACCTTGGCGGGCGATGGGGTCGAGGGCATGTATGTTCGGGCCGCAGAGAACTTTGCGACCTTGTTGAAAAAGTTCCCGGACGGAAAATATGCGGACCAAGCGACTTTTTTTCTGGGTGAATCGCAATATCACCTGGGGAATCTCAAGTCGGCTGCTGTGCATTATGCTCGGGTGGTCGAGGCACACCCTGAGTCAGCGTTGCGAGCTGATGCTCTTTACGCACTGGGGGGGACCTACGAGGAACTGGAGCAGTACCCGGATGCAGGTCGGATCTATGATCTTTTTTTGAAGGAGTTTGACGATAATCGGCTGGTGCCGGAAATCCGTCTGCGAAAAGCGGAAACGGTCCTTCAAACGGGACAATACGCTGAAGCGGCGACGGTGTTTGGAGAACTGGCGGTTTTGCCGGATTTCGCTTCGGCTGATCAAGCCTTGTTTCGACAGGCTTTTTGCCTGGTGCAATTGGACCAATTGGTCGAGGCTGCCGCGTTGTACGCCAAGCTGGCGACGGATTACCCAGACTCTGAGTACGTGTCGGATGCGGTGCTGGCGGCCGGTCGTTGCTTCTATCGGGCGGCCCAGTTCGAGGAAGCGGCAAAATGGTTCCAGACGGCTTGGGAAGCGGGTGGTGAGTTTGCACCGGAGGCGGCACATTGGTTGAGCCGGATTGCGTTGCGAGATGGTGATGCAGCACGGGCACTGAACGTGGCCCAACAGGCCGTGAAGATGGCGGGGGACAGCGAGTTCCTGGTCCATCTGAAAATGGACCAGGCCGACGCGTACTACGAACTGCCGGAGGGGCGAGCCAAGGCGTTGCCCATCTATCTGGCGGTGGCCAAGGAGCACGCGGAACATGAATTGGCACCCCAGGCCCTGTACAACGCCGCGTTCGCCGCACTGGAACTGCAGCAGTACAAGCAGGCGAAGAACCACGTCGCGACGTTTCTGGAGGCTTTTCCCGAACATCGCCTGGTTCCCGACGTGCGTTACGTGGGGGCGGAAAGCGATTTGCAACTGGGCCGACACGAGCAGGCCGAATCGGCATATCGCAGCCTGATCCAGGAGCAGGCCGATCATCCGGAGCTTGTCGACTGGACGATCCGCTTGGCATCGACGCTGTACCTGCAGCGAAAGTACGCCGAGGTTCTATCCGCACTACAACCCCTGATCCAGCGTCTGGACGAACCGGAGGTACTTGCGGAGGCACAGTATCTGATCGGGGCCAGCCAATTCCACTCAGAACAGTTCCAGCCGGCGATCGCCTCGCTGTCAGCGGCGCTGGAAGCCGCCCCGAAATGGCGTCAGGCTGACGAGACGATGTTGTTGCTGGGGCGCGCTCAACGGGCGGACGGTCAAAACGACGCGGCCCTCGAAACCGTCAAGAAAGCGATCGCTGATTTTCCGAACAGCCGCGTGTTGGATCAAGCGCACTACCGGTTGGGCGAGTACGCGTACGCCGATGATGATCTGCCCACGGCCTTGGCCGGTTACGAAGCGGTGCTGGCAACCTGGCCGGAATCTTTGTTCGCGCCGTTCGCCATGTATGGCAAAGGGTGGTCGCACTGGAAGAGCCGTCAGTACGATCAGGCGATCCCGTCGTTTTCCAACCTGATCGCGGATCATCCCGAACACGAGCTGATCGCCGATGCTCTTTACGGTCGAGCCATCAGCCGTCGGCAGGCGGGACAGTTGGAAGAAGCGATCCAGGATCTGGACGCCTACTTGGAAACCGACCCTGACTTGGCGAACCGGTCGGACGCGTTGTACGAGCGGGGGTTGGCTCAAGTGG
>SKVE01000403.1 GCA_007129635.1 Planctomycetaceae bacterium | reverse complement strand
TCGGGCCCGTGCCACTGGAACTCGGCATCCCCGCCCAGCCGTTCGACGACTCCGTCGTCCACGAACAACTCGACCCGCGAGCCCACATCGACCGCTTCGGCCGCCGCTGGCGGCACAACCGATCCGCAGACCAACGCGATTGTCAACGCAACGAAACTCATTTGCCGCATGATAAAGTCTCCTGTACTACGGGGCGGTGGGGGAAGGATGTGCACCAGCCTTGACGAACGAGGGCGCACATCGTCACCCGCGATCATCTTCGGCTTCTTCGTCAGCCTGTTGAACCAAGCGGTCGAACTCGGATACGTAGTCCGCATGGACCTGGGCCAGGTGCTCGCGAATCGTAGCGACCTGCTGCGGGTTGGTTTGAATCAGCTTGATCACATCGGCGAGATCCTGCGATCTACCAGCGGCCAGTTTCAATTCGATGAGCGGCGGTAAACGAACATACTTCAAGACAGTCCCCGACGCGCCGATTCGGCTGGGATGGGGAATGGTAGTAGGCGCAGGCTTGGAAAGCGTGCCGGGCCGCTGCCCTTCCGGCAGAATATCAACATCCACTCGGGCATCGCGATGGACCAGTTTGGGCCAACGCCCCGTCGCAACCGGTAGCACCTGAAAACCAGCGACACTCGCCGCTCGCAAGAAGTCGTCCACCCGTGCGGCGGGCAGAATAATGTCGACATCCTGCGTTACTCGTCCGACGTAACCGTGTCGCCATACCGCCCAGCCACCGCCGATGACTGACTCACACACGATCGCTCCGAGGATGTGGTCCAACGCTTTGACAACGCGACCGTAGCGGCCGGGCAAGTCCTGCGGCTCGAACATCGTGGCCTTTCCGGCTTGAAGCTGATCGGCCAACGTCAATTGCGAAGTAAGAAAATCCAACGTCACCAGTTCCATAAGACGTCACCCTGGAGTTTGTCGATCCTGTCTTCTGCACGTCATTCTATACGCCCGCATTTCATCGGCCAACAGCCCCCTGGTGTACGCTCGGCAAAAGGGTTGCCGTGTCGCCGATTGCAAATTAAACTGTTGGGTGGTCTTCGCTTGCCGCTACGCGTGAACACAAATCAAAAGATGGAGGCTGTCGACCATGTCTGCGCGTCCCTTCCCGTCCGTTTTCCCGGTGCTGCTTTCCATCGTACTGCTCGCAGCGATGCGTCTGCCGTTGGGGGCGGTCGAAATCCCAGAGCCCCCAGGCATTGCCGAGCAGCACGTCGTGCAACTCGAATCGCCGTGGACCAACATGACCACCGGTGGGGCGGGACGATATTTGGTGTTCCATTTAGCGGAAGCCGGCAAGCTGGCGTTGCTGGACGTGTCGGCCGGCGAGATCAGCAACATGATCGACGCCCCCGGCGAGCAACTTATGATGGCGGCTGGCTTGGAGACGTTGATCGTGTTTGTGGAGTTCTTGGTGCCACTGGATCGGCTAAGCAAGCCCGACCAGTCGTTCGTCGAACTGCTACGGGAACGTTTGTCGCTTTAAGCACCGTTCGAGAAATAACTGTCCAATGTCCCTCGCCCCTCGTGGGAGAGGGCAGGGTGAGGGGGCAGAAAATGCGTCAGTGATTTCTCGAACGGTGCTAAGCAACCCTGAATGACAACCCATACGGTGTTCGTTTCGTTTTTCAGCAATTACCCTGTGAACTTGGAGAGCAGCAATGAAACACATTTCTCGACGACGGTTTTTGCAGTATGGCGGTTTGACCGCAGCAGCCACGGTCGGCATGACGGGCTGGGTGTCCCGAGCGGCCGGCGCCGATTCCCAACGTAAGTTCACCATGGATCTGGTGTGCGGGGCCATCGGAGTGCGCGCCGACCAGCGCGAGGCCATCCGGTTGGCTCATCAATTTGGGTTTGAATCGGTGGGGCCATCGCCCCAATTCCTGGCCGAGCTATCGGCAGGTCAGATGGACGAATTGCTGGCTGATTTGGGGACCAAGAATTTGGTTTGGGGTGCTGCCGGGTTACCGGTCAATTTCCGCCGCGATGAGGATGCCTTTCGCGAGGACTTGGCCAAGCTGCCGGGATTGGCCGAGGGCTTGCAACGAGCCGGCGCTACCCGCGTCGGGACCTGGATCGCACCCAATCACGCGAACTTGACCTACGTCCGGAATTTCCGTCAACATGCGACTCGGCTTCGCGAAATCGCCAAGATCCTGGGCGACTGCGGGCTGCGTTTCGGCTTGGAGTACGTCGGACCGAAGACATCTTGGACCGCTGCTCGCCATCCGTTCATTCATACGATGGCCGAAACCAAAGACCTGCTGGCCGAAATCGACCAAGCGAACGTGGGCTTCGTTTTGGATAGTTGGCACTGGTACACGGCGGGCGAGACGGTGGAGGATCTGCGGACGTTGACCAACCAGGAGGTTGTCGCCTGTGACCTGAACGACGCTCCGGAGGGAATTCCGGTGGACCAGCAGCGTGACAACCGCCGCGAGTTGCCCGCCGCCACCGGAGTGATCGATCTGGCAGGATTCTTGAACGCATTGGTAGAAATCGGCTACGATGGCCCGGTCCGAGCAGAACCGTTCAATCAGCAGTTGAACGCCATGGAAGATGAGGCGGCGGTCGAGACCACCGCCGCCGCCATGAGGAAGGCCTTCGCGTTGATTGGAACGGGCTGACGACGCGACCCTCCCTCGCTCTTTCTGAAAATTCCTTGGAGGAGATGCCAAACGATACCTTGGAAATTGGAAATGCCAGGAACGCACAAAAATTCTCCAACACCTCGTCGTACAGCACTTGCTTGGCCCGCTCGATCGTCTCCCCTTCGGTGACCATCCGGGTCACGTTTTGAGAAAACTGATTGAAGCGGCGTCCCGCCGCTCGTATGCGAACTCGCGACCGCCATACGGCGCATCGGGTGGCGTACCGGGGCTCCAAACCTTGTACCTTTTGCCGATATGGTAACCGGACTCGTTCAGCAGCAAGGGATAGGATGGGAGCGCCATGTCCCAGACCGCGCCGCGTAAAATGGCGGCTCGACCCGTCCGCCAGAAGTATTGACCGGATAACAGCGCGCTGCGGCATGGCGTACAGGAGGGCGCGTTCACGTGAGTGTTGCGGAACAGGACGCCTTGGCGAGCCAGCCGATCGAAATTCGGCGTCTGCAAGACATCGTTCACTCCGCCCGGACCGTCGATCTGAGCATAGATTCCCGCATGCCGCCCCCAATCATCGGCGAACAGGAACAGGATGTTGGGACGTGGCTCGTCCCCTGGCGATGCTTTCCAGCCGCCCAAGCAGCCGATCATTGCGGCGACAACCAGGACAGTTCTTGCCATGATGCTGGTTCCCCCCTGTCGAAATCGAAACTTATGACACCGATCCTAGTCTGCCAATCCGTCACGCTGGATGCAAGAATCGGGTCGAACGTTTCGCTGCCATCGGTCTTGGATGAATTGTCGCAACGCTTGCGTCTGTTCCGCCACCCGTTGGACAAAGGGGTCCTGGTCGACATCGCCCAGCACGGCTGCCATCTCGGCTGCGTTGCGGAAGGTCATCTGGCGGAACGGATTGTCGAAGTCTTTCTTGCGGGTTTGGTAGACCTGATCGCAGATATACTCTTGGATCTGCATTAGTTTTTGCAGCGCATCGCCCCACAATGACGGCGTCAGATGATCGGTCTGCAGCAGCAGCAACAGCGTCGAGTACGCGTGCCGCTGCTTGGCCAACGGATAGGCACCCCATAGTTGCTCGTATCGATTGTGGATTTTGGACCAGGTGTCGAGTTGCCCGGTGCGGATGGCGTCGCGCAAAGCGTCGACATCCTCGGCGGGTACCAATTGCCCACCCAGATTCACCCAATCCTGCTGACGTGGCCCTCCCAGATGATGCGATAACTGGTCGACACTCGTGTCCGGATGCGTTCGCAGATAGTCCACAATTTGTTTGGTCGCGTAATAGAACGCCATCTCGTGGTAAGCTCGGTAGCCTCGCCAGACTTTG